>CAMDDI010000051.1 GCA_945890905.1 Bacteriovorax stolpii | reverse complement strand
TCTGTAGGGTACCAGTTAATGTATTTGATTTGGGGTATTGCTCTGGTCGGTGTGATTTTTAAACTTTTTTTCACAGGAAAATTTAAATACCTCTCCACCATTTTATATCTGGGAATGGGATGGATTATTATTTTTGCTCTTGAACCCCTTAAAGCTGCGATTCACCCGCTAGGGGTCACTTGGCTTTTAATTGGGGGAATAACTTATACAGCAGGTACAGTTTTTTACATTGCGAAAAGCACCCGCTTTACTCATGCCATTTGGCATTTTTTTGTTTTGCTCGGAAGTATATTCCATTATATCGCCATTGTTTACGCTCGGGATTTTATATCTCATTAATTTTCTCTCTGTGTCTTCATTTTCAATGAAGTTGATTTAGACTGTTGACCCTCCTAGGATAAATTCAGTTTAACCCAGGAGACTTCAATGAATTTTTCAACTCTTCTCATGGTCCTCATTCTTTCAAGTTGCGCTTCTAAGAGCAGCGATAAAAAAATCACCACCGCACCACTTCCTACTGAAACTCAGCCTGAGTTGCAAACAGTCACTGAATTTCGAGGAGTTCAGATCACTGGTGTGACGGTTTCAAATTCGGGTCGTCTATTTGCGAATGTTCCCCGATGGCGGGAAAATATTCCTTACTCCGTGGTAGAGATTACTCCCGAAGGGAATCACATTCCATATCCCAATGAGGCCTGGAACAAGTGGCGCGGGCGTCCTGAGAAAAACAAATTTACCTGTGTGCAATCTGTAGTGGCAGTAGGGAATTCCCTTTTTGTCTTAGATCCTAGCTCTCCTAAAATGGAAGCTGTGGTGGGAAATGCTAAGCTTTATGAGTTTAGTTTAAATACCAATGAACTCATCCGCACCTATACCTTTGATCGTACAGTGGCCCCGAAGAAATCCTATTTAAATGATCTCCGGGTTGATGAGGTCAATAATAAAATCTATATCACCGACTCCGGTCTAGGTGGGATTGTGGTCTTAGATCGTGAGTCTGGTCAGGCCCGCCGAGTACTAGATAGTCACGCTTCTACAAAATCAGAGAATGTGACCCTCCTGGTGAACGGAAAAGCCTTTATGATGAGAGGCAGGGCCCCTAAAATTCATTCTGATGGTATCGCTCTCTCCAATGATCGCCTCTATTACCATGCACTCACCGGTTACCATCTTTATAGCGTTCCCACAGAGGCCCTCACTGATGCAAGTTTGAGTGCTTCGGATCTGGCGAGTAAAGTGGAAAACCGCGGAGTGACTCCAGCTCCAGATGGAATGATTTTTGATCAATCAGGGAATTTGTATATGGCCGATCTGGAGAGAAATGCTGTGGCCTATCGGACCCCCGGAGGAGATATGAAGATTCTCATTCAAGATGAGCGCATCCAGTGGCCCGATACCTTCACAATTGATGGAGAAAATAACCTGATTTTTTCAGATTCTGCTCTCCAGCGGTCACCGGCGGGACAAGATATTATGGGTCAAATCTTCACCATCTATAAGGTGGCCCTCCCTTAACCTATTCTTAATATTGTATTTAGTTGCTGAGCGAGAAATATTCTCCTATATTGCGTTTAACTTTACAGGAGGGCCTATGGGCCGCGCTCAGCAAACTTCACACCCCTTTGATATGAACGAATACTTTTCAGGACAGCGAACTGTTTTGGGTGGCCGTGATTATGATATGGAAGAGACAATTCCTGAGACTTCTAATAAGTCAGAGCCTACTGAAAAAAAAATAATCCGTGAAATTCGCGACATTCTAAAAACGATCAATGGCATTGATCTCTACTACTAAAGAGAAGCAACCATCATATTGGCCGTGGCCAGATTACAGGCCATAGGAATATTGTAGACCACCGCTATTCGCAAAAGTGCTTTCACGTCCACATCGTGAGAGTGTGGCTGAAGTGGATCCCAGAAAAAAATCACCATATCAATCTTACCCTCAGCAATTCCTGCACCAATTTGCTGGTCTCCGCCTAGTGGTCCAGACTTAAATTTAGTGATGGAGAGTCCCACTTCGGTCTCAATCAGTGAACCCGTAGTTCCGGTAGCGAAGAGATGGCTTGACCCAAGAGCAGTTTGATGAGCGCGGGCCCATTCCACCATGGCAGGTTTGAGGTTATCGTGAGCGATGAGAGCAATATTTTTCTTCATTCAAAAATTATGGACCATCTGGCGAGATCTTGTCCATGAGCTTTTTATCAATGGAATTGTAGTCCACGTCCTTGGGCTTTTTCTTCTTCATGTCGAGCTTGTGCCCACTGTGAAAAGGAGCTTCTTCACGCATCTGTTCCCGGGCCTCTTGCTTTTGAATTTCAATAGGATTGTGATTTTCATCTGGCACATAGCGATCGGCAAAACAGTGATAAGAAAGTGTGAGTAAAATCATAGTGAATATCATTTGCATAAAATTCTCCTGCTTTCATTCTAAACTATTTCTGCGAAATCTTAACTCAAGCTCACCATAAAATCCTTTCAACTCAGGCTTCTTCATTCATAATTTGGATTAGATTGCTATCTCTCAGGGTCAAATGGAGTTACCGTTGAATTCAACTAGAGGAGGATCCATGAGAAGAGGAAAAACAGCAATTGTCACGGGTGACCATCAAGAAGTTGCAAAATCCTATGAGACTGTGATTTTTGCCAAGGAAGAACTGGATTTGGCGGATTTAGAATCAGTCTATCAATTTTCCAAAAAAATAATCCGTGAACATTCAACCCTTGATCTTTTAGTCAATAACCGGGAAATCAAAAATATTCATCAGAGAGAATTATCCGTAGATGGATTTGAAAAAACTTTTGCCACTAATTACTTGGGTCACTTTGCTCTGACGGCCTACTTGTTTCCGCTCCTGAAAAATTCACCAGGAGCTGAGATCTTGTGCCACTGTGACTTGTCTCACTTGGATGCCACCATTGATTTTGCAGATTTGCAGGGGGAGAGAAATTACATCCCAGAAAAGGCCTATGGCCAGTCCATGCTCGCCTTACTGCTTTTTTCTGGAGAGCTTGAGCGCAGAATCAAATCCAGCGGTTTAAAGCTTAAAAGTTATGCTGATGATAAGATCAATTCCAATTGGGCCCGTCCTGAAACCCCAGGGATTGCTTATAAGCTCTGGCAAATTTCAGAAGATCTCACAGGAGCAGATTTTGTCTTTGAGGATTCTAAAACAGAGAAAACCTTTTACGACGATTTTATTTTGCCTTCGCGAAATTACTAAAAGCGGCGGCGAAGTTTTTCTCTGATCCAGGATGGCTTCGAAAATGCAAAGATGGCTCAATGAGTTCAAGCTCCATGAGGGCATAACTTCCCTCATAGGCAATGAGATCTACCCGGGCGTAAAGAAGCTTAAAAGGAATGGCACTGATAATGTTCTGCCCGAGAAGAAGTAACTCAGAATCTGGCGCATATCCTACAACTCTTCCCCCAAAATCTTCCTGCACACGAAAATCTCCGGATTTAGGAATCTTTAAACAAGCGTGGCTAAATTTGGCATCAAAGTAGTGCAGAGAGATTTCTCCCTCCGTAATATTTTCCAGATAGGGTTGGCATAGCCAATCGGCCGGATGCAACTTAGGAAAAGAATCTCTCTCCACAATAGAGGTAAATGAAGAGGTGGCCGAGATGGCAGGCTTGATAATAAGTTTATCAGGCCAATTAGAGGGAATCTCAATTTTTTCATCATGAGAAAAAAACAAAGTCGGGACGATGAGAATTCCTTTGGAGGCCAATTCTTTCAGATACCCTTTGTGATAATTCCAATTCACCACTTCAAAAGAATTGAGCAGTGTGGTCTCGGAACTTATTTTTTGAAGTACGTTTAAAAATTCCACAGGAGCAGAAGTGTAGTCCCAGGTGCTTCGGATAATCACAAAATCAAACAAAGTCCAATTAGTTGAACTTCTCCAAGAAGGAGTCTCGACTAAAAATTGCCCATTTCGAGTAAGTTCATTTACTAAAGAAACATCGTCAGGAGCAATACCTGGCAGAGAGTCACAAGTGAGGAAAGCTATTTTTTTCATAGAGATAGGATGCCAGCATTGAGAACTTATTCCCACTGGAGAATGACCGACAAAATGCATATGACAAACTAAAGATTACTTTTGTTGAAAAGTTATCCGAGAAGCATAGAATCGACTTCACCACAAACAAGGATTTTTATGGGCCGCTTTCAATATAACAAACAACCCTTTGATATGAACGAATACTTCTCTGGCGAAAGAGTCACAGTGGGTGGAATGAAGATTGATTGGGAAGACAAAAAAGAGTCATCATCTAAGCCTGAACCTGAAGGCAAATCCATTCAGGTGGCAAAGTTTAAAGAGACTAAGGAAGCGAGTACTAAATCTTCTGAGAAATAGCTCTCCCGTTGGTATAATCAAAAACTACTTCGCAGAAATACTCAGCTTTCTTTTCAGCTGACATTTCTTGAGTTTCTTTGCGAGTACAAACAATATCATCTCCACGGTTCACAATATGATCACCTGATGGCAGATTATCCTGCTTGTTTTCCATGCTGAAAAATAGAGCACGAGCGGCTTCAGCTCTGATGATGAGGGTCGCTTTTGATTTTGGCTTTGAATTATCATTGGCCACTTTCATGGAAACACTTTGCCCGTTATAGTCACGAGTCAGAATGGCCGCGCGGGCATTTTCAACAAATAGAGTTCTCCATCCAATTTTGCCATGATAGTGATCAATTTTAAATGCACACTTATAAGTTGATACACTTGGATTAGTCTTCATGTTGATAGTCCAGCAAGAAAGATCATAACCTTTCTTACGACGAACTTCAGTCACTACTTGCGCTGTAAGACCAATGGCCTCTAAATTCGATTCCTTTTTTTCTTTAGCTGCCATGTGATTATAAAGAACTTTAGCATCTTCATCACGAATGATGATTTCACCAGTACGATCTTCACTATTAAGAATAAGGTTAGGCAGATTGACTTGCTGAGTATCCTTAATTTCCTCTGAACTAGAAATCAAGCTTGGTACCAAGACCTGAGGAGCAAGTAGAGGCTTCTCTGATGATTCACTTTTTGATGAGGAAGACTTATGAGACCCGTTACAGGCAATGATCAAAGTCATTGTCGAAAAGAGAAATACGAAATTAAGCGCAAATAAGTTTTTCATGTGAACATCCTTATAGAGTTAGGTTGAATGTAGCATGGTGGGGGACTAATCTTGGGCCTTGTGGAAATTTCTTCAAGGGGTGTCCAGAAATTAGACACTCTGTAATCTGCGACCTAGAGGGCTGGAATCATGCGGGATTTTGACCCATAATCTAAAAAAAACAAATATTGCTAGGAGATCACTCATGAGGAAGCTGCTACTACTTGCCCTTTTAACATCAGGTGTTCAGGCAGCAAGTATTCAGCACTCTAATTGTTCACTTCGCGCCACTCTTCCTCAATCAACCGCAGTTATTCGCAACCATATTCTGGATCTCTTAAAAGATAAGGGCTACCAAGTCTCAGATAGTATTCAGGGAGAAGGATTGGAGCTTAATTTCGGGATCTGGACCTCTGGGGCCGTGAACGAGATCTCTTATGAACTTGTAGATGCGGTGGAAACAGAAGTGAGGGTGTCTGAAAGAGGATTTGATCTTTTAGGTTATTCAACGAAAGAAAAAATCAGCATTACTGCACCCGTGCGCCATGCATTTAAAAATGAGAAATTTCTGCTTAACAATAAGGCCCGTGATGAGCGCTTTATTATGAAGTTTGCTTCAAGTATTCCGGACTGTGAAGTTAAGTAGATTTAGCGTGAACTTGTCGCCCAGTACTTTTCAGGAACTCTGCGTTTGTGATAACGCCCACGTCGACTCCAATCCAAAATATTGTAGAAAGCTTCAAAGGCCGTGACTTAAGAGATACGTGCGAATTCTGGAATATCGTAGCTCTAAACTTTGCGAAGATTTAAACCCGCACCACTGTGGCCCGAGAGATGAAGGGGAGAGCCGTTGGCCTCAGAATCAAATGCTTGAATACTTCACATTCTCCGGAATCAGGGCCACTGAAATCAGAAGTATTGGGAAGGCAGCGCAGCCGATAAAATTCTTAGTTCGGCGATCATTCAATGCAAATTAGTCTGTCTCTACTTTAGGCTTGCTACAAATTCCTGGCAATGCTTGAAATCAATTTCCATTTTTTACTTTAGATAGTACGGGTTTACCTTTTCTACGAGGCCTGCGTCTGACTTGAAAAAGTTCTTCCTTCTGCTCCTTGGGAATGGCATCGTAAAATACCTGAATGAGTTCTTTAAGTTTTTTTGTAACGGCAAGCTTGGGGTTGAAAGAATAGATCCTCACTTTACCCATAAGTTTACTCACTAAAATTCCAGATTCTTCAAAACGACCCAGCTGCTTCTGAACTTGGCTCAATGCTATGCTCATATCTTTGGAGAGCCCCGATGCGTAGGCTTCTCCATAGTGAAAGAGATAGAGCATAACTTTAGCGGCAGTTTCATTTCCAAATATTGTTTCAATCATATCCACCATTATACCTATTTAGTAGGTCGTATCACCTATTTAATAGGTACTAAGATAATCAGTTTCCAGCTATTTATAGACTTTAATAGGGGCACATGCTATGCTTCTTAAACTTATCCGGGGGTGCCCAGGTTTCGACGGGGAACTAGAAGGATTGAGTGCGTGCAGAGGTTGATCGAAGGCCTCTTAAAAATCGATCACATTTTAATCGGCAACGATTATGCAATGGCTGCTTAATTTAACTAGTTTAAATTAGTACCTGAGGGGCCGGCACCGATAACAAAAAGCCGGTAAAAACGTTGGCGGAACGTTCGAAATCTAAACCGCGAAGAGATCAGGTGTGGTTACTCTTTAAAAGCCACGACTGTTTGCCGGTTCAGTAAAGATCGGAACTAGTATTGATCCTAACTGATCAGAGACGCACGTGGTACTCTCTACTGGAAGGTTCTTCGGACGTGGGTTCGATTCCCACCACCTCCACCATCAAACATTTCGTTTGGTGGATTTCCATTCCCGGTAAATTTCAAATGCCCTACATTCTTTCTCCTATGATTGGTCTTAAATCTCCTGGTATGTGGTCCGAAGGTGATGCCTACGAAAAGAAATCAATTTATTCAATTCAAGATGGAAAGCTCCCTCCTGTAAATTACGACGAACATATCATTCGATCACATAGTCTTACTCATCTAGAAACACCCGCTCATACTAATGCTGACGGAAAGCGCTTAGATTATTTTTATGATAATAAGAAAGATCTGTTTTTTGGAAAGACATTAGTCTTAAGACTTACCGGAAATAATTTTAAAGACGTAGGGAATGGGATCCATCATTGGGTTGTAACTGTCCAAGAAATTCAAGACAGAATTGTTTATTTAAATTTAAAAAGTATACCCTCCAAAATCTTAATTACTGTTGAGAACTGTCCTTTAAATGCACAAGGCTATCATGATCCAAATTATGTGCTGACTCTATCTCAAGAATCTGCAGACTTTCTTGTTAGAGATGAGCATTTTCATCTCTATGGTACATCTTGGAAATCATCGGATTTTAAACCTGGTTCTTCAGAGAGACCTATTCATAATACAATTTTCAAGAAAGCTCTTATTCTTGAAAATCTTAAGCTTGATAGTGTGCCCGAAGGCATTTACTTTATGTCTGCGTTCCCTATACCATTTATTCATGCGTCAGAATCACCGGTTGTTCCAGTCTTATTTACCAAAGAAGAGTTATTGGCTTCTTTGTAGTCTCGTTGTTCTAATCTTCTCTCAAAATTCCCTTGCAGAAACAATAGAAACCTGTGTTCAATCAGTTAAGACCCAACAGCAAAGAGACTACACATTTAATTTTAATCAGCCATTATGTGAGTCACCAGATGATTGTTGGATTCAGTTTCAAGCACCAGAAGATGCCTTTAACCTCAAACTTGATAATGATTATGTGCTGAAGCTATTTGGCCCTAAAACCTATGTCTCCAATGAGTTTTTTCTTTTGCCCATACCAGCGAACAAAATTAATTCTCAATCTGTAACTTTTGAAGCAAAAGATACAAATCAAGATAAAAGATTCCAAAAAGATTTTTGTATTAGGCTAGGGAATTATAAGTATCTTAAAACAATAAATTCTACAAGTTGGTTTTTTAAAACAGGTGCTCCACTATATAGTGCATATTTTCTTTTCCTCATTTCGATTTTTCTGCTCTTCTCGTTATGGCTTAAGAAGTCGAGTCTTGGTCTTTCTTTGCTTTTATATTCAGTCGTATCAGCCATTTATCTTTTAAGCTTTAGTGAATACCCACGGGCATACTTTGATCCTGTCTTAGCAACTGGGGGGCTTCATTTTCCGTTGAGACTCCTTCAGGATTTGTGTTTGGTTTATGTTCTCTATAGTTTTCATCACAAACTGCGTTCATCAATTATAATTAAGCGAATCACATACCTTTATGCAGGCGTCATAGGCATTTACCTTTTACTTTTAGCTGTAGGAATTAAAGATTACGTTTATTACAGCCGCATCATTATTATCATGGCACCACTAGTTGCAGCTCCAATGTTTATTGGAACAGTTTTCTCTTTCAAGCTGGAGGATGCAATCGAGAGAAAAGTTCTTATTCCTGTTTCAATCATTCTTTTATCCTTTCAACTCAACGACTTGCTTGTTTTCTGGAAATTAACTGAGAGCTACTTTACTGTACGTCTCTACATTCCCTTTATCGTTGGGATGGCCCTATTCCTTTATTTTAGAAGGATGCATAATGAAATTCTGGAAGCCAGGTCCACTTTTGAGAAAGGTAAAATATATAAAGAATTTATCCATGACTTAAAATCACCACTTGCTGTGTTACGAATTTTTTTAACTGAGCAAGGTGAAAGGACTGAAAGAAGTAAGATTCTAACTGCCGCAATGGATCGGATTGAAAAGATGGTTACTTTGACCGATGCTTCAAAAAGTCACGATGCTGAATTGAAGGTTCCATTAAATATGGCATTAATAAACATTATCAAGCAGAAAAAAATTGAATACTCCGACTTGAAATTTGATGTGGATGTTAAGACTGAAGCTTTCACGTTTGCCGAGATTTCTAAACTGGAGAGGATTTTCAGCAATATCATTAATAATGCTTATGAATCCTATGAATTTAATCAAAGTAAAGTCGTAAAGATTACCATGATTTCCACTGAAGAAGAGATTGACTTGCGCTTCACAGATTATGGGAAAGGTATTTCGAAAGAAGTTTCGACGCGTTTACTTGATAATCAAGTGACTGATAAAGCACATGGCTCTGGGATTGGACTTAAATCTTCGTACGACTATTTGCAGTCTATTGGTGGTTCTTTGAAGTTCTTAACCATGCAAGGAAGTGGGACAACCATAGAAATGAAATTTCGGTCAGTGCAGCCACCTTCTTGGTATATAGAGACTTTCTTGTCTGATGATGGAATGAACCAAGAAACAATCATAAAGCTCGATGTAGCAAATAGTCTTAAAGACCTTGAAGAATTATCAAAGCTACCTCAGAAGGTATATGTGACGGGCTCTGTGTCGATGAACTCAAATACTCTCAACTTCCTTGAGTCTGCTGGTAATATTTTTTGGGTACGAAACTATACGTCGAAGAAATCTTCTTACGAAGACTTAGATTACGTGCTGATTGATGATGATAAATATATTCGAATGTCCTGGGAATATTTCGCAAAGACTTCACATAAAAAAATCAAGACGTTCTCTAATGTACAAGACTTCCTTGAACAATCACATCAAATTGGAAAAAGTTGTTCTGTTTATTTGGACGTGAATATAAATGGTGAGAAAAGTTTTAAATATATTGATAAGATTCATGAGTTGGGATTTTCTAATATTATCCTTGCGACAGGGGAGTTTATTGAAGAGTCTTTGGTGCCTGATCATGTAAGTGGAGTTACAGGGAAGTTGCCGCCGGTACATTGATTGCAGATCCATCTACCAAAGACATTATTTAATACTCGCCAGAAGCGGTGGTCGTATCGAAATACTCGCGGAGTGAATGCATTTCGCAGCCAATGGTCTTAAACATGTCCCACATTTCCTCAAAGTCTTTTGTGCTTCGGGATAGACGGCATAATTCCGTGACCATGACTTGGTTAACGTCACCCTGCCTGATTGCCCGTAAAAGCTTCTGAAGTCCTGGGCGGTTCATGTTCTTCGCTGAAAGTCCGGCATCAATAAACACACCCGCAATCTCGCAGGACTTGCCCATATCCTGCTGGTAGCGGACGGTTTGGCGCCGGCAAGTTCGTGCAATTAAAAATGATTTTCTGATTTCGGATCGAAAAATGCGAAACCGAGAAGTTTACACTTGAGGGTTGCATTAAGGAACACTTCTCCCAGCGGTGCTTTTCCGATTTCTTACAGCGATTTTGATTCACTCTTTGCTCCTTGGGATAAATTCGGAAATCTCCCTATTGCAAGAGCGTGCCAACTGCATCGACTGGAATAGTCATAAGTAAGGCTATGAATTTATGGCTCTTCTCAGTGAGACATGTGTTTCACGTTTGGGATTGTGAGACAGTTGTTTCAAAAAAATTGTGAGACACGTCTAGCGATTGCTTTTGATGAAGAAAATCTTGGGAGCAGGTCTAATTAAGCCAAAAACAGTGTCTCTTGTCTCAACTGTGAAACAACTGTTCCAGTTCTGGGGCCGTATTCCAGGAATGCTGTTGTAACCTTTAGTACAAAGTGTGCTTTTGCCTTTTGATATTGTCGAAAGTATATGATTTTATGATATGAGTCAGAGAGAATAACTCAATATTGAATTGGAAATTTCATGCGCTATCTATTATTGGTCATTTTGTTGTCGAGTCTCTCCATAAACTTTGCGCATTCTAGTCTTCTCGCTGAAAACGATTTGTCAGTGCCAATAAATTCACCCGATGTATCTTCAATTACAGAAGAAGATTTCGTGAATCTGCTATCCAAAATGAAAAGTCTGTATATTGAACAAGTGCCTAGAGATATTTCTTTTAATATCTATGGTGAGTGGACCAATTCTGAAGTTTACGCTGGTGCTAGCAGGACATATAGCTCCAGTCGTAAGCAATGGTCTATTGTTGTTTCCGGAGGAATTGCGAGACATCCGTTGATGACTCTAGACGGTCTTGCCCTTGTGGTTTGTCACGAATGGGGGCACTACTTAGGTGGTGCACCAGCTGAAGCTGAAGAATGGCCTTCGATTGGAAAAAATGCATATGAATCCCAAGCAGATTACTTTGCAACGTTGAAATGCCTCAGGAAGTTTTGGAAAAATGACAACAATATAGCAGTGATTGAGAGTTTGGAAATTCCTGTAATTCTCAAAATAAAATGTCTTACTGCCTGGAGCGGAGGCGAGGAAGCTCTCTGCATCAGAAGCGGATTAGCGGGGCTTTCTCTTGCCAGAGTAATAGCTGATGCTGATGGAAATCAAGTATTACCTAGTTTTGATTCTCCAGACAGAAGCAGGGTTCATAGAACGATTCAAGACTATCCATCGGACCAGTGTCGTTTAGATACTTTTCTCGAGGGTGCACTCTGTTCGGCTTCTTCAGGCGAAATGGTTTCATTCTCTTCGGAAATAATTGGTACCTGTCACTCATCTTTAGGTCATCAATCCGGCAAACGACCAAGTTGTTGGTTTAAAGAAAGCAAAATTTAACATCTTTTAGATAGCGACAAACATCAGTGACTTTCCAGCTTAAACTGCCAAAGATACAAGAGAGACAGCAACTTAAATCAACTTACTCATAGCTCTCTTCTTGTTCCCCGTCCGATCATAGTCGTACAGGTAAACTTTAATGGTGCTGACACTGACCCCGAAATGACGAGCAAGCTCCGCATTTGTCCAACCCCGTGACGCCTTAAGAGTTGCGAGCTTCTTTTGGTCTAAGTCAAAGACTTCCCGTTTCCATTGAACTGAGTGTGATCTTTTAACAATCACGGGGTGTTCGACCACTATGGGGCGTCCTCCACCATCGTAAGATATAAATTAAGCTCCGAAAGGGGCTTTTTTTAGACTTTAGCTGATGGCTACAAACGGCGAAGTGAGAACGTCACGATAGAAGACCCGGCCGAACTTCAATGGAGTTCACTCGAAACAGAGTAGGAACTCTGGCAGGTTTTTGTTTGAAATTATTTGGCAATAACTTAAAGAATATTTTTTAGGCGAGTAGACTTTAGTCTGATAAGAAAAGGGCCTACGGGTACAAAAACATGGCCTACTTTAAGCTGAAAATCCTTCAAGTTTGTGGATTCTTAAACTCTAGGTATATCGTTTAGGGGTTTAAACTTATTTGTTATAGATACAAACTGCTGTTAATAGTTTCGACACCCCGATGTCATTAATTCAGGGCCTCTTTGAGGCCGACAAAATCCGGTGAAGATTTTCCTTTATAAGAGAGACCGAAGGTCATCCTTTCATAAGAGGGGGGGATTTAATTGTTTCTGTAGTATGGTGATGTAGCGCTAATTCGGACTATCCTTTCTTTTTTACTGAGGCTTTCCTCTCTCAACTAGCTCATGTTCTATTCCCGTTTCTGGTGCCACCAAACTCTGATCATATTTTGAACCAGATTCTCATATTTCGTAATATTACTTTGATGAATGTGCATAAACTGCGGATCCCTGTTCACTTTGAAACTCTGGTTTTCTGACAACTTCTCATAGGCCATCCTCAGACTTTTTTCATCCCAGGTCATTAGTGAGCAATGAGAAGGATCGACTACGGTATTAAACCAGAGATGATAGTTTTTTTCATTGCACCAATGAACAAAGGCAGGCATCTCCCACCAGTTCTGTCTCATCGGATTGATCATGATGCTGAAGATTCTATTGTTCTGACGGCAATACTCACCAAAATATTCTATGTTTTCCATCAACCGGTCGTAGTTAGCGTTCTTTCGGATCGTTTCGTAATTATCTCTATCAAGAGCATCAACGGAAACATTGATCCGAAATTTACATTTCTCTAATAGTTCTTTCACCCTGGTATTTAAGACACTTCCGTTTGTAGCAACCGTGATCTCAACATCTGGATTAAGTATGGCGACCTGATCCCAGATTTTGTAGCAAATTTCCTGAAGAAAAGGTTCGCCGCCATTAAATCGCATTTCTCTGAGGTGCGGAATGAATTCTTTCAGTTCTTCTACAAAATCATCGTTATAAGGAGATTCAATGGCAGGTAATTTGTCGCGATTCTTACGGATCGCCGAAGAAAGCTCTCCTTTACACATCACACATTCAAGGTTGCAGCGGTTGGAAAGCTCCATCTCCATGATCGAAGGGTAAACCGTCAAAGGAAAGGCATTATCGTAAGCCTGGGCGAGAGTGCCGAGAAAATTTCCATTTCGAATGTTTCCATCGCAGACCGAACAGTTCTGGGAAAGATTGCAGGCCTTTATATTCGTTCTGAGCTTCTCGAAGAACTCTCCGGTCCAGATTTCTTTGATTGATTTTTCAGGCCAGCGTGGGGATTCATAAAATGTGTTCCAACACGCACCAACATGTCCAAATACATTGAAATACATATTATTGAAAGGAGCGTGACAAAGATGCTCAGTCTTCGCGACGTAGCGGGACTTGTTATATTTCTCAATGAGATCCAGATCTAAAGAACTAGCGTTTTCAAGTTTCAAAAAATTCACGACAAAACTCCAGTATAGTTCTCCATGAGCTCAGGAGGAAAATTGTGTTCTATCATGAAGTAAGGATGATCTTTAACATGTTGTATACGGAGTATTTCTACTTCATGCAGATGTGGGAGAAACTTTTTATGAAGAGGATGGCTGGTATTCTGGACTTGCTTGGAGAGATAGCCATCTTCTGTGAATTGTCCCCAACTACGGATCTGATAGAACATTACCTTCACCGGAACACGCTTACCGGTTTTGGCCAGATACTTTCCTAGATTAATAAATTCTTCCATCTCGTGGTAATTATTTTCCTGAACGACGAAGCTTATAATCAACATTCCGAGATTTGGTAGTGACTTAATGAAATGCAGGTTTTCCATTAGGACTGACCATTTGCCTGGTGGTCTCACGAGATCATAAACCCCGGAGCTAGCAGCGTCGATACTAACTTCGACGCAGAAGTTTTCGACCTTCTGAACGCCTTCCATCTGCGCCCATAATTTTGAATTTAAAAGCTGAGCGTTTGTCTGGAGGCCGATCGTTTTAAGATTGGGATAATCCTCTATCCTTAGCTTGATAAGAAGATCGCGGAGCACCGGACTTGCGATTGGGTCACCGGTTCCTCCCATCGTAAGCGTTTCAGCGGATCGAACCACATCGGAGGCAACCACTTCATGGATCTTCCGGAGAATCTCATTTTCTTCTTTGGATAACTTCAGAATGTCATCCCGACAGGATGGGCAACGAAGATTACAACTTCGGTCATAAATCAGATTTACCGTTTTGGGAAGTACGACCACTTCAGTGGAACCGGTCTTGACCGCATTGATTGTCACTGCTTCTTTGAGCTCGTGTAGGTTTTCGTGACGAGTGACATGGGAATTCGGAAACCCCTGATCAGCAGACTGGAGCCACGGACACCATCCAGAACTGCAGTGCCTGAGCGAGCCGTCCAGTGATGACTCGCGGAGGGCCCGCGCTTCTTTACCATTCCAGATTTCTTGCCAGCTTCGCTCTAAAATATTTCCCATAGGAAACTCAATCCAGTCCGGGCAGCAAGTCGGAGTAACGTCTCCGTTTGGAAGGATTGAAATTTCTGTGAAAGGAAGGCGGCAGAACAATTTATGCTTATTTGGTTTTCTGTTTGCCTGAAAGCCAGTCACAAAATTTACGGCCACAAATTCCCCTTTCTGATACACCCATCATAACAAAAGATAATTATGCCGTGGGAAAAAAGAAAGGGATCTTCCAGATCAAGCGGGGGCGATAAATTTAGAGGCGAAAGTTTTGCCAAGACCCTCCCTGAAATGTAAGTATAAATGAAGTCTCATTTTAAGAATATTAACGGCATGCAGTGAGGTTTCTATGAGCGTTGCTCTAGTTTTTATGCCAATCTGGTGGGCCCAAACTCCACCTTTAAGTCTCGGCTATCTCCACGCCTCGCTTTTAGATGCAGGAATTCCTGTTAGATCTTTTGATTTCTCCGTTAAGTTTCAGCCCATCATGCTCTCTGCTCAGGGTGACGAAGCTGGCGAAAATGCCATCATCGACGACGGAAAACTTCTTAAAACCTGGGTCGATAAAATTCTCGCCATTTCTCCTAAAGTTATTGGCTTCTCTTGCGTCGACTCTAATACCAGAGTTACCGCTGAGGCCTGTAAAATAATTCGCAAACTTCATCCGGAAATTGTTTTAGTTCTAGGTGGAGCGCGGTTTGTCACTGAGCAGATGTTCAACATTAATCCAGCACTGGATTTTGCAGATTATGTGATTCAGAACGAAGCCGAAGAGATGCTTCCGGACTTTATCCGCACTGTGACTGCCGGAAAATCCGCTGCAGGAATGAAAGGCGTTTGGCACCGAAATGAAAACGGTGAGGCCAAGTATGGCGGCAACGTAGAAAAACTATTTTTAAATAATAAAATTTTTCCAAACTTCGATGATTTTGATCTTGATGCCTATCCGAATCAGCGTCGTATCCCTATGACCTTCTCGCGTGGATGTATACTCAACTGTAATTTTTGCACCAACAAGTACAACGATAAAACGCAGCGATCACGAACAGCAGACAATGTCTTCGAAGAACTCAAACTCAATTCAAAACGCTACAATATCAAAGAGTACATGTTTAATGATGACTCTCTGATTTCGAGCATCACCTTAAAAGAAATCGACAGCTACTGTGATAAAGTTCTGGCCGAGGGTCTGGTTTATCCATGGTCGGTCTACGGAACAAGAGTTGAAAAACTTCTTACGCAACCGTATGTGGCGAAGATGCGCAAGTCAGGTCTGAATGAAATTGCTTTGGGTGTGGAATCTTTTTCCAGCTCAGTTCAAAAAGACATGGGAAAAAGTTCCGACTACGATCTTGCCGATAAATGCGTGCGCATGTTCGCCGATGAAGGGATCAGCACGCGAACCTGGCTTATTTACGGTTATCCCAATGAAACGGATGAAGATTTCAATGCTACTTACAACTGGCTCAATATCCATGGCACACGCTTAAAGAGTATTTGGGTTAATCCTTTTTATGCCAACGATCGCTATCGCCACTATCGGCCAGGTGTTGTGAATTATTTCGTGGAACGT
>CAMDDI010000050.1 GCA_945890905.1 Bacteriovorax stolpii | reverse complement strand
CTTATTCAGAAAATGGAGATTTTTCTTCCGATATTACAACACCACTTGGAACACTAAGAAATGAAATCCAGGGCCAGATAAATAGTACCCTTAATAAAATGTTCAAAGAAAAGATGCGAACCGCTTTTAATGAACTTCGCACTATTCGTAGTGAGAGAACCATTTCTGATGTTCAGTCTTCTATTCATACCATCATGAACATTCTTACCTCCCCCACATCCGGACAACCTGTTAATCCTGAACTTGCAAACCTACCTCTAAGTGGTGACATCAATTTAAAGATACATCCACCTACAGATCGCACCCTTCATGTAGGTAGCTTAGATATGGAAGTGGCCGGTGGAGATGAAGTTACTGCTGGTGTGAGTTTTAATAACCGAAATAATCTTTTTAACGTGACACGAATGGAGATGTCTTCAAGACAAGGAATCATCTTTCATCCCAATAATGTTTCACGCAATGATCTGATGTCTGCCCGTGTGACTCGGATTGTGATCGATGAAAATGGTGTTACTCCTACATTTTTGAGTGGAGCAGAAGGTGCACTTGCAGGACTAGGTTTAGTAATTCAAACATTTATTCCTTATCAAGGTGCTACCAACCTTATTGAATGCGATGACATGCGCATAGCCGCTCTTCAAAATTGGCTCAATTGTCAGCTCAATGGTCAGCTCATTCCTATCGTCAGAGAAAATATTGCAAAACTCAGAGAAGCAAGAATTTCTCCAGAGATTATTTCAGCTCTCCTAGTCCCATCGCTATCGCCCGAGAATTGTAATCTTGCCCGCCCTTTGAGATAAACTCATGGGGGCAGATTGGTTCACATAGGGGCAATCCTATTTTTATCTTGACGGGCGAACTCCAAAACCAAACAATAAAAGTATGGAGTATATCAACGTCAATGATTATCAAAACGTATCGTGGATTGAATCCTTAGCACTTGAAGAAGTGAATATGGAAGAATCTGGAATTATCAGATTCAATGATCATTTAAACACGCAAGCTCTGCTCGAGGAATCCTCACTTAATTTTGTAAATAAGTTAAAAGACCGGTTTGAATTTTATACTTCGATGTTTAATCAATATCGCAGTAATCGGGACAACACTCGTGCGATCAAAGTGTTCAGGATTTCTAATACTGTAAATGATTTTATTCTTTTCAGAAATTCACTCAAACTTATCATTGCCCGTCGTGCTCCAGATGTGATCAGCATCGGCTTTCTTTCAAATAACGGTGGCCTCTTCACCGCCCGCCTGACTGGAGAAAATCAATCCGTTCATGCTATTCATGAGATCAAGGCCCATGTAGGTCCGTTCAATACCATTACCTGGAGATTCCAAGGCGAAGAAGTTGAAATTGAGCCTCTAGTGAAATACTACCTAACAGAATTTATTAAGAATTCTTCCCGCTAAGAAACAACATGCATTCGCTTGAAAGTATATTGAAGAGACTCTTCAATTGAAGGCATTTTAGTTCCTAAAAATTCTTCCACATTGGTTGTATCTAAGTTGAAGTGGTAAATAGCTAAGGGTGCCGCTGAATTCTTCTCCGTGTCCAAGGGAAACTTCCCCGTAATCTTCTGAATCGATCCAGAATCTTTTCTGAATGTTTTGGCATAGATTTGAGCAAATTCAAAACGGGTCATATAATCGCGGGAAGAAATCTGAATGAGGCGGTTGGTAATTTTTTTTGCAAAAGCAGTTTTAATAACTTTCCCTAAAATATAAATATCCAAGAAACCAGTATGAACAGAGTCATCAGCTTGAATGGGTAATCCCTTAGCGTAGGCATCTTGAACGCATTCAAACCAATTGGGATGTTTGGGATTGTGACTTCGGCCATAAAGGGATGCGCATCGGAAGATCAGATAATTTAAACTCGAACGTTGAATGTAGAACTCCGTAGCAAGAAGAGAGTTACCATAAGCCGAATTGGGAAAGGGTGAATCCCCTTCTTTATACAAAACATCTAATCCACCCATGACAAACCCAGAGGAAATAAAAACGAATTTGGATTGGTGCCTTTCACTAGCGGTACACACGTTCACTGCACCACCTGTGTTGAGTGCATCTGCAAGTTTAGGTTTTAACTTACAGTCAGCCAGAGAGCTGAGCCCTACTGCGTAGATAGTGTAATCTGGTTTAAAACGGGCAACTATACTCATGACGTAATCTTTTTTGAAAACATCACATGGTACACAAGTAATTCCCTCAATTTCTACAGGGGTCTTAAAGTAAGTACCGATAATTCTATATTCATCTTTAAGAATTTGGGCGAGGTTGGAGCCTACAAATGATGATATGCCGAAGATAAGAACAGTCTTTCTCATGGAAGATATTTTAACAGAGAATGGATTTAATTAACAGAGGGTCGACTCTATCGCATCCTGCGACCGTCGACATACATTCCAACGTCCCTTCGGGACTTCCGTGGAAATAAAAAAACCTTCCCTCATTCGAGGGAAGGTGTGTGGGTGTGTATTACGCGAGCAGTTTCAAGGCAAAGTTCGGGGCCTGATTCGCTTGAGCTAGCACAGAGACTCCGGCTTGAGCGAGAATGTTATTCTTCGCCATATCCGCAGTTTCAGCTGCTACATCAACATCACGAATCCGAGAGTTAGCTGCACTTAAATTCTCTTCTGAAATCGCAATTGTATTACTTGCTGATTGCAGACGGTTTTGTAGTGCACCCAAGTTAGCACGGGTTCCGTTGATCCGTACCAGCGCATCATCCAATTTAGCGAGAGACAGTTGAGCACCCTCTTTGCTGTTAATTCCTTCGCCGACAAGGCCAAGGGCCGCAAGAGTGGCATCAGTGGCCGATGAATCGAATTTAATTCTGTCGTTAGTTGGGTCATTGTGGACCCCGACTTGAATTTCGACCATACCGCCTGTGCCGTTGAGAAGCTTTCTTCCGTTGAACTCTGAAACTTCTGAGATACGTTGCATCTCTTCAAGTAAGTTTTGAAATTCAATGTCTGAGAAACTCCTCTCTGTGTCGCCAACTGTGTCAGAAGCTGATTGAATGCTGAGCTCTCTGAGGCGAATAATGATGCTAGATATCTCGTTGAGGCCACCTTCAGCTGTTTGTACAAGTGATATACCATCATCTGAGTTCCTCTTCGCCTGCCTTAGACCGCGGATGTGAGCTTTCATCTTTTCAGAGATCGCTAATCCTGCTGCATCATCGCCAGCGCGAGTTATCCGTTCACCACTGGACATCTTCCGTAGATTACTGTCCAAGTTATTCTTAGTAACACCTAAAGCACGTTGCGCAGATATACTGGCAATGTTCGTATTAATTCTTAATCCCATATTAATCTCCTGTTAGCATAATTGAACCTCCATGTTCGTTTGAGGACTTCCAGTCCTCATGTGTTGTTAATGTTAGATACTCTTTAAAAAAAGTCGCACCTCTACACCGCTCTTGTTAGTACACCCACTACAAGGTTTTGCAGGATTCGTTTTACATTACTTCTTCAATGCCTTCCTAAGTTTCCGAAGGAGGCTCCTCAGAGTTTTATCCCTGAGAAGCGGCATTAATAAGGGTAAGCGCTGAAGTCGTAGACTGGTTCGCTTGTGCCAATACTGAAGTACCTGCTTGCATAAGAATATTCGTACGAGTTAATTCAGAAGTCGCTGAAGCAATGTCCGCATCTCTGATACGAGAGTTTGCAGCTGACAAGTTTTCATTCGAAATCTGGATGTTGTTAATGGTCGACTGAAGACGGTTTTGTAGAGCACCGAAGTCAGCACGAATACCAGAAACGTTTTGAATCGCCTGATCGATAGCTGCCAATGAGTTTTGCGCAGAAATCTTATCAGATACTGAAGCTAAGTTAAGACCTAAAGCTGCTACGTTCACATCTGCTGAAGAAGCATCAAAGGTCAATCTGTCACACAAAGGATCGTTTCTTGTACCGATCTGGATATCAAATACTGATCCAGTACCATTCAAGAGAGGAACTCTGTTAAATTCAGTTGAGTTTGCGATACGATCTACTTCAGACATCAGCTGTTCAAATTCCACGTTAAGGAATTTTCGTTCTGTGGGCCCGATAGTATCAGAAGCTGCCTGCACTGCTAGTTCGCGGCAACGAATCATGATGTTACCGACTTCTGCTAATGCACCTTCAGCGATCTGCACTAGTGACACACCATCTTGTGCATTTCTTTCTGCTTGTCCTAAACCACGAATCTGTGCTTTTAGGTTTTCTGAGATCGCGAGTCCCGCAGCATCATCGCCTGCACGGTTAATTCTCTGACCTGATGACAATTGCTCCAAAACTTTTGCCGAAGCAAGTCTTGTTGATCCCAAGTTTCTCTGCGCATTTAGCGAAGAAACGTTGGTGTTAATCCTTAAACCCATAAATCCTCCTTGATTGGGTTTCACACGTTCTCAATCCATGAGAGGTGCGATGAAAGCCAGTATTGGCCTTCATGCTTAACTTTTCGACAATGCATCAAAAGACTTGAGAGTTTATGTAAAAATATTCGACACTATCGTAAAAAGCAGGTTAAACTATTGAAATCAATGAGGTTTACCCATGGGCAAAAATTTCCCCCGAATAACTAATTTAAAGGAAACTCCTGAATGTTTCGAGGCAACCATCGCCTTAATCGAGAAATCATTCAAATATGAGGCCCCTTTTACCTTCAAAGAAGACTTCGCTCCCCTGATAGATGTCTCTAATCATCACAATTGCTTCATTCTTATAGATGAAGATAAAAATGTGCTCGCACACATAGGTGCCAGAGAGAAATCCATCAAAATTGAGCAACAAGAATTTATGATTTGCATCTTAGGTGGGATCGCTGTGGATGAAAATCACAGAGGAGAAGGTCACTTCTCTACTCTTATGCAAGATGTGCTCGCTGAAAAAAGAAGTGATACAACTTTTTTCTTACTATGGAGTGATCAAGAACAGCTCTATGGAAAATTTGGATTTTACCTCTGTGGAGATCAGTATGAATTGCCTCTTGATGAGAATAAGAAAAATGAATTTTTAAGTTCCAAGTATAAAGACTTAAGCACAGAAGAAAAAAAACAAGTGCAGACTCTCTATAATACTTCCTTTGCAAAAGAATATCTCACTCTGGAGCGCAATGAAAATGACTGGAAGCTTATTGAAAAAATTGTCTCAGCCAACATCTTCCTTAAAAAAAATAGCAACACCATCACGGATTACTTCTTCAAGGACAAAGGTGCAGATCTCACAGGCATCATCTATGAGTATGCTAGCTCTTCAAACCTTAAAACCTGCGCAGAAGCGGCTACTGCATACGGACGGGTCTGGATGGGGAAACCTATTATCGAGACAGAAAATCATCAATATCAGTTTTTCATGGCCCCCGGTGACCTAAGCCTCTTCTCTATACTCATTAAAGACCTCACTCAATCAAAGATCATCCTTCAGAACATCAACATCATGAAACAAGAAGCCTACTTTGACTTTAATGGGGAAACTTTGGGCCTGCCTGTGGATGAGTTTCTGCGTGGAATCTTTGGACCAGGGAGTTTTGAAGAATTAGACGATGTCCTAAAGCCGCTATTTTTAAGCGGACTAGATAGTGTTTAAGATTTAGAAACCTCTATCAAAATTACTTTCAGCTCCAAAAAATATTATCTGCTATAGAACTCCACGCTAGAATTAACAAAAATTCAAACGGAGTTTGTCTTGCTCTAGGACACGCTTTGGTAGTTAAGGGTTCGATGGTAACTGCTCAGTGGGAACAAATTGTTATGGATGTTTCACTCATGGGTAACATCCTTGTTGAAACTACGATCGTTATCAATAAACAAGGGGAAGTTGATAGAATCATCGCTCGCCCCAGTGCTTATGTAAGAAACATTACAATTAAGCTTGAAGAATTGATTTAGTCATGAAAAAAGACCCTAAATTAAACCCCAGGAACCATATGAAATCTCTTCTCATCGCCCTTCTACTTACCTCAGCTTCTGCCTTAGCAGTATCAATTCTAAATGAAGTGAGTAATGAGACTTGCCCGGGCAAGAATGTAGATGAGAGAAACGAAATTGTTTACTGCAAGGCTTCGAGCTCACGAATTGTTGGAATGGCAAAAGTGGGTAATAACCTTACCAATGCAGAACTGACCTCGTTAGGAATTTATCGATTTTCAGCCGCAGATGCTTCTATCGTTCCCGATGCTGATTCTAGAACAATATATTTTTATACCCGCTGGTTAGTGGATGCTGCAGGAAAAATCGTGGGAATCATAACTTTGGAAGGTTGGACCAATCAAGAAATGCAAAGTTCAGCTCGCTTTGATATGCGCTATAATCTCAAAGGTGAGCTCGTTTCGATTTCTTTGAAACCTCTAAGTTAATCTTACTGGGCCTTAATATAAAAATTGTAGGCCAGTCCAGAACTGGCCATTCTTAAATGAAGCCTATCTTCCCAAACAAATTCTCCTCCGAAGAAGCTCAAAGCAGAAGGGAAGCCCAAGTGAAAAGTGGTACTCTGCTCGGTCCCCTTAGTTCGGTAGACATTTCCATTGGCAATGAAGAATGAGTAATCACCGAATTCAGAAATAAATCCAGGATAAGAACCAGTTGATCCTGGATAAACATCCTTAATCATAAAAGATCCAGCAGCAGATCCATCCGTGACCCATGGCTCGACTCCATGGGTTCCATCATCAGCAGAGAAGTAAATTATTCCCCCCACCTTCCTTGAGTAAGAAGGACATCCAGTACCACTTGGGTTAATAACAGCAAATTCTGAGGCACTCTCACCTGTGGCCTTCCATATAGCAGTAGTGTTGGCAGCAGAATCATAGCAAGGAATAAAATAAAAGGATGATCCCATGATCGTTGCCATTCCATATGTGAAAAGCCCCGTTTTAGCAGTCAGAGCAGTTAAAACGTTAGTGGTTGTGTTGAAAGAATAGATATTTGCATTTGATGTCGTAAGATTTGATTGAAGATAAATGATATCTCCAATGGCACCAAACACGCCGGTTTGACCATTGTAGAAAGTTGCTCCAGAGAGTGTTTCAATATTTGAATAAGTCAGGCCATCGATGAGATAAGGCACCCCGCTAGACCAACCGGCCAGTCCAAGAGATGTAGAAATTGTGGATGAAGAATCAAAGTGAGGAGTAGTCACCAAAGTAGGTACACCACCACTTATGTAAAATAGCGCATGTTGTGGAGATGCAGATAGGGAAATATAATCTTTGCCTGCGGCAGAAACAATTTTAGTTCCGAAAATTGAACTTATTCCAATTGCTGATAAATCATCCATCTCCGTGTGTATGTTGGTAGAGCTGTTGTAAAAAACCATGTACAAATTATTGTCACCGATAGCTCTGCCTATGTAATAGACACCTGTAGCATTGGCATAAACTGGTTCAATCTCTCTCAATAGTCCGTTATCTATTGAGCAAGTGGCTACATCAGTAGAAGTGTCCAATTGGCAAAGTTTCTGATCGGCACTCACATCATTTTTAAATCCGAAATAAATTTTTGTGCCGTAGCTCACTAGTTTTGTCATCAGACCCGTGCTTGCACCTGCGGTGACCATTGACCCAGTCAAATTGTTCACCGCTATCCCGTCATGAGAAAATATATCTTTATTTCCAGATGCCTGACTGAAAGCTGAAAAATACGCCTTCGGGCCGACCTTAATTAAATCTCTTATCGATTCATCGGCAGATGGATTAACTGTTGTGGCCAGTACTCTGGAACCAGAATTGGCGGCGAGAGTATTCGTGTAGGCGAGTACTCCACCTGAATATCCATCAGTACTTCCTCTAAAAAGATAAGTTGTAACAGCTCCATTGGTGAGTTTAACAGGATCGAAATAGTATCCATAATCACAAGGAGAACCAGCTTCTGAATAGAGAAGTATGTTTGCAAGTGCACCAGTTGTTTTGAAAAATAATTCCTGGTGAGAAGATGCAAAAGATTGTGCATCAGTACCATTGAGTCCTCCTGAGAGAAGATTTATGGATGATGATCCTGAACAATCAAAACTCTCATAGGCCCGGATGGCATAGGTAAATAAACCAGTAGGGCCTCCAACTGGGATAAGAAGACTGCTTACTATTTCTTCACTGGCTTCATTTGAGGCCAAGCAATTACTTTCAACACCTACACTTGCACTCAGTCCTGTTGTTTCATCAAGCTCCATCATGGAAATTTTAAATGAGTGATGAAAACTACGTTCAAAACCCGTACAGGCACTGGATGCACTCAGGCCTGAGGGAAATCCACTACAACCATGAAGATCGGTTGTTTTAAGGCCATATGTTGCATCAGCATAAGAAGCCCCACCCCAAACAGCATCAGCACAATTAGCGGCAGTAATACTGGCATCCACTGTGACAGGTGTTCCTGAAAAAGTCTGAGTTGTACTAAAACAGCGGGCCGTTCCCGTCATATTATCTGAGCCATCCCACTGAATGATAGCCAGCTCCCAAGTTCCATTGGGAAAAGTAATGGTCATGGTGTCAGATGCACCAGTGAAAGCTTTGCTGATTTTTTTTCCTGTAGAGGTATTTCGTGCAAAAAACATCATAGGACCTGAGGTGGAGAGCCCGATAGTAAATTTCACTCCAACATTAGACGAACCCTTACCTTGCGAACAACTCACAAGAAATAGAAGGAGAAAGGGAAATATCAATTTTGATATCAGAGATCGCATTGAAAACTCCGAAACTAGCTCTTAAAATTAGCGAACTATTTTCATCTTCAATTTTAAGTTAAAATTAAAAACCGCGAGGAACTGAATGAAAAAGGAAAATATGGCCAGGTAGTTGAGGACCACTGGTGAGTAGCTGAGTATTATAGTCTTTGAATTTTCTGGGATCATCAAACTCAAAGTTGCAGAATTTACACGAAGTTTTTGAATTGCAGGAATAGTTACCCAATGTTCATGAAATTCCAGAGGGAGATTGAGCAGACCGTGACATCCAGCAGGAATATTAAGTTTGTAACTTTGTTGATTGAGATCGGGTTTTAAACTGACACTCTTGCTTGAACACGGTCCAGTAGCGACCTGAACATTCTGACCTTCATCAATCAGTGTCACACCATTTTTAATTTTATCGATCCCTAAAATTTCTCTCTCTCCTAAGATACTTTTTGTGATGAAACTTGAGACTTCAGAAGAACCAGAAAAATATCCTAACCAGGGTGAAGAGTTCAAAGTTTCCCAAATTTCAAAGTCACCTTCAGAAGGAATTTTTTTAAATCCAAGAGATTCCATTTTAAAATAATTTAAGTGATCGATAGGTGTGATCACATGTGTGTAACCAAGCCACTTTTGAGCAGCTTCTGATAAGGCCCAGGGACAAATAGCTGCTTTTAATCCGGCCGGCCTGGTGTTTGAGGGAGCATCAACCATGGCCATTCCATAAGCACTCACATCAAAATATTGCAATCCTTGATTGTTTTCTAATCCTTTCTCACAAAGCATATAACGGGTGTAATGAATTTCATTCCCCCTCCAGATTTGACGAGGAAGTTGCGTGGTGAGATTTTGGGTTTTAATCAGCTGAGCTCTTCGAGGTGCATGGGTATTTTCAATAATGCCTAGAATGATTAATGTATAAAAAAACTTAGACGATATCTTAGGTAGGCCTAGAGAAGCCAGTAGAAGGATGGAAGGAATAAGATAAACAATAAAACGCTCTGGATATCGGACAATTTTTAGTAGTGGCATATTTTCGAGAAGCCAAGAAGCTACGGGCGAATATTTTCCCAAGCACAGGTTAACAATAAAAAAAGTAAATATACCCAACACTAAAGCTTGAGTGCGAGGCGTGGAAACCATCCCTTTTAATGTGAGAAACGTAAGTATCACTCCCCCACCGATAACCGGATATCGCCACTGCAGTTGAAAACCATTCTCAAAGTATGACGAGGCTTCATAGAGAGTGTGCCCTGGGAAGAGCCAATCTAGAATTCGGATGGGTGCGGTCGAATAAAGTAGGGCCTCCTCTCTAGGTATTCCCAAACTGCGGGAATTGAGACCAGCTTCAAGATAAGTCATCCATAGATAAGGCAGACAAATCATAATAGTAACTGACATCATCTTAAGGAAAGGAAGAAGAACGGTTTTATATTTTTTGCGATCAAATTCTAGAGATGATCCCAATATCACTGACACGGGGATCAGCAGCGGATCACCGAGCAAAAAAAGTGAGCCAAGAAAAAAAGCACCTCGGTAATATCCAGTCTGAGTTCTCCAAAGTTCTATCACATAGGCCAAAGCCCAGGGATAAACCGACACGTATCCAAGAGCAGTATGAATGGGAAGAGAAGAGATGAGACCAAGGCTAATTCCAAAGACACTCATCCACGTTGAAGTAAGTTCATCCACATAATATCTAAGAAGTTTTCTCAGTCCGAAAAATAAAATGAAGTAATGCCCGAAGAAAAGAATTTTATGAGCTATGTTAAAAGGAAGAACGACATAGAGCAGATTGGGTAAAAAAAGTAACCCACTGGCCGGATTAGTGCCAAGCGAATGACCCAATTCATTGTTGGGATAGAGCCAGGCAAAAACTCCATCCTTTAAATGATCATAGAACCATTTTTTCTCTGCATACTCAAAATGCAAAGGAGAGATCTCCTTAAAAAGTGAATCAGAAAAAAGATAGTCCCCAAAAAACCATAGCGGTATAGACACAACAAGCAAGTAAGGTAACCATTTAGACCAATATTTCATGAAAATAATTGTCTGATGATCACAGGAAATAGACTAGTTATTTATCTTATAGTGGCGAAGCTTCATTCTGTAAGTAGAAATTTTTTAAGAAGTGATATAGGAACATAGTTCTCTAATATATGCTCGCCTTCCTGGTGGCAGACAATAAGCTTCGGTATCTTATCTCCAAAGACCTTTCTTACTTCCGGCAGCTCACTCAAGATGCGAGAAGGCGCTTTGCTGACTTTAGACTCAATGAAAATAAAATTATTTGGAGAAGTTTGAATGAGAAAGTCGACCTCTTCTCCGGCCCTTGAGCGCCAATGGTAAATTTGCCACCCCAGTTGAAAGTTCATATTCAGTTTAAAAATTTCAGAAAAAACCAGGTTTTCAAAGAGCATGCCTTGCTGAGGCGAAGTCAGAATAGGCTCAGGTGAAGTCCAGCCTTGAAGTCGACAAGCTAAACCCGTATCGATAAAATAAATTTTAGGTGCCTTAGTTAACCGCGATGACAGGTTTGAAGAATAAGGGGCAACTGTGGCGATGATGTTCATGCGCTCTAAAATCGATATCCAATCTTTCGCTGTTTTTCCGTCGATTCCAATTTCTGAGCCTAATTTGGCAAAATCTAATAATCCTCCAACTCGTCCGGCCAGCAACTTTACGAACTGAAGGAACTCTCGACTCTTTTGAATTCCTCCTGCAAGAACAATGTCTTTTTCTATGTAGCTATTAATATAGTCGTCTAGAAATTTTTTTGCGTCTTTAGTTGGATTGGCATGGAGTTCAGGCCATCCACCCTTATAGATAATTTCTTGAATAGGCTTTTTTTGAGATGATAAAATTTCTGAAACGCTTAAAGTATTCATATCAAAAAAACTCGCTCTTCCAGCAAGGCTTTCCTTAATGTGCTTATCCATAAGAATTTGATTTGATCCTGTTAGACGCAAAATTGTTTGAGACTTTTGAGGCAAGCTTCTTTTTTCTAAGTCAGCTTTGCGTTTCAAAGAAGGAAATAAATTAGGTGCATACTGAGCTTCATCGATGAAGAGTTTTTGATGATTGAACTGACTTAAAAAAAGTTCTGGATCACGCTGAGCAAGCTCTCTTAATGATGGATCGTCCAAAGATAGCTCTTTAAATTCAGAGCTTAAATGAAGAATGAGAGTTGACTTGCCGCACTGCCGTGGCCCTCTGATGACTTGGATAATATCATCGTTTTGCTCAATTAATGTTGAAATATCTCTTTGAATCCACATACTTGTCAATAATGGACTCTGAATCCGTAATTGTCAAGGGTGGGAATTAGTACCTACGAAGCATGGTAATTCTCAGCATGAGATATCCACCCACACTCCAAAAGATCCAGCTTAAAACTGGAATATCCCGAGGGTGATTCACGGGAATATTTCTTACAAAAATCACTCCCGACAAGATAAAGACGCTCGCCAGAAGGGCCAAACCTAAAATGAAAAGTGAGCGAGAAAACGTATTACCTAGTTCATCCAGACCTTTGATTCTAAATTCCATCGAATAGTTATTGCGAGAAATCTCTTTCAAAAACCACTTCAAATGCTTAGGCAATATTCTCAATGACCCAATCACATCCTTGGCCACCCACATGAGCTCCTCTTGAGCATTCTTCTTTGAAAGAAGCTCGGCCACAAGTCCTGGCAGATCCTTTTCAAGCACCTTAAAGATGTTTAAATCAAGCCCAATGGACTTTCCAACTCCATCCAAGGTCATGAGTGCCCGGAAAATAATAAACCATTCCCGGGGCAAATAGAGCTGATGCTTACTGAGGGTCTTGATGAGATTTCGAACTAGCTCGGTCATATTGGTTTCTTGAACACTCAAACCAATATAAGGAGATATTGCATCTTTAATGTCACGGATAAGTTCTTCATGGTCGGGGACATTTTCATACTCGGCCACTTCAAGAAATTCATAAACTAGATTGTCGTAATTATAAGTAATGACTGAGTAGAGAATCGCAATGAGATTGGCCCGGTTCTTCTTGCTTAAATTCCCCATCAAACCAAAATCGATGAGACCGATACGGCGATCTTTGAGGACAAAGAAATTTCCCCCATGAAGATCAGCGTGAAAGAATCCATCTGCCAGGAGTGTATGAGTAAAGAGCTCTATACTCTTTTCGAGTTTTTCAACAACATCGGCTCCAATCTCCTCGAGAGAATGAAACTGATTAAAAGGTGTACCATCTAAAAACTCAAGAACCAAAACTTCTTGAGAGCTAAATTCGCGATAAACCTTGGGTACAACTAAAAACTTATCTTTATCGATGACTTCCAAATTCTTTCCGAGTCTCTCACAATTCTGTGCCTCAACCATAAAGTTGAGCTCATTCTGCATGCTCTTAAAGAAATCTGAAATCATCTTCGAGAGACCTAAGAATTTAATTTCATCAGAAACTTTTTCAATGTTTCTCACAATGAATAGAAGAATCTCAAAGTCGGTCATGATTGTTTTTGAAATTCCGGGACGACGAACTTTAACGACCACTTTATCGCCGTTTAAGAGCTCAGCTTTATAAACTACTCCAATGGAAGCCGTACCTATCGCCTTGGTATCAATGTTTCGAAACACATCACTAATTTTTTTTCCGAGATTCTCTTCGATAACTTTTTCGGCCACCTCAAAAGGGATACCTTTCACATTATCTTGCAGATGCTTGAGTTCTTTAATGAGAGCTGGTTCAAGAATATCTTCTCGGGTGGCCATCAACTGACCTAGCTTAATAAAGCTGGGTCCCAACTCTTCAAAACTCATACGGAGTTGAGAGCCAAAAACTTGCCACCATTCATCATTGGATAAATCTTCTCGCTTAAGTTCAGAGACGCGTGCTGGCAAAACAAAGCCCGGAATGACTTTATCAAGACCTGACTTAAGGATAAGTTCTGAGAATCCATGACGACTTAATACGGTGAGGATCTCGCGGAAGCGTGAGACGTTCTTGAAGGTTTTGGATATACCTATACTGGTTTTTATGAGATCCATGTTTTGGCTGTCGCTTTTTTATTTTATGGTAAGATAGAATGGCCATAACACCAATGTAAGGCATGATAAGAACTTATTTACCCATGACAAAACTGACTATTTTGATCGTCTCTTGGCTTATGGTTCTCTCTGCTCAGGCAGTGGAGACCTGTAGTCGCGTGGCAACCATTAATTACCAAGAAGTTTTAGTGGATGTGAGTAGTAAAAACAAAGGCGAAGGCCTGCGCTACTATCTTCAAAAAGATCCCGTCTCTAAATCCCTACTAGATGAATACCAGCAAAAAAATCAAACCACTTGGAAGAGTGCTGCACTCAGTACTCTGGGAACAGGAATGGTTATTGCAGGACTAATACGGACAAATGATGGGAAAAATGAAAACTTCACAGGCAAAAACTTTCTTATCTTTGGGGGCCTTGGAACAATCATCGTCAGTTACTTTGTGGCCAAAACTATTGAAGTTAATAACGAAACCATTTTGAACCGTTCGGTAGAAGAATATAATAAACGAAATACCCCCCGGATCTTCTTCGCCCCTTCCACCGACTTTAAAAGCGGCACCGGTATGGGCGTAGGTGTAGGGCAGGAGTTTTAATGTCACTCCAGTGCTATAAATGTGGCGAAACCCTTTCGGAAACTTTTAAGGTCCTGGTTGGTAGATCTGATACATGCCCAAAATGCCTGACAGATATCCGTTGCTGCAAGATGTGTGGGTTTTACGATGTGAAATCTTACAATGACTGCCGGGAACCCTCTGCAGACCGAGTTCCTGACAAAGAGAAAGCTAACTTTTGTGACTATTTTAAGATAGGCTCATCTTACGATGACGCAGAAAAGAAAAAGCAGGAACTTCTAGCTAAAGCTGCTGCCTTATTTAAAAAATAAACGAATCAAGGATCTGTTATGAGCGAATGTCTAATGACATCGGTGGGTAAAAAACTTTTGGATGATGAACTTCACAACCTCATCAGAAATGAGCGTGAACAAATCAAGCAGGCCATCTCTGATGCCCGAGAGCTTGGAGATCTGAAAGAAAATGCTGAATATCATGCAGCTAAAGAGCGCCAATCTATTATTGAAGGTCGGATTCTCGACGTTCAGAGCAAAATTGCTCGGGCCCGAGTGATTAACGTATCCACAATCCAACTTGATAAAGTTGTTTTTGGTGCGACAGTTACTTTTTATGATCAGCAAAAAGATGTGACTCAAACTTATCAAATCGTAGGCGAAGACGAAGCGGCTACAGATCCTAAAAAAGTTTCTTATACCTCACCTCTTGGAAAATCTTTTATTGGTAAAGAAGTGGGAGACGAAGTCGTTGTTAAAGCACCTAAAGGCGACTTGATCTATGAAATCCAAAATATCAAATACGGTTGATCTCGGTTGGTCTTCCTCAGTTGAAGATCTTGCTGGTAAACGCCCCTCGCCTACCATTACGAAAATATTTGAAGCTGGTTTAAAAACCTTATCTGATCTCTTATGGATATTGCCATTAAGAATCCACAAAATGCCGGCGATGCAGGCGTTTCGGGAAGCTGAGCTAAATCAATTTTTTAAAGGCAGTGGTAAAGTTATCCATGTGGAAATTAAACCTGCCTTTGGACGCCGAGGTAAGGGCAATATTCTTCTGTATAATGGGTATGTAATTTTAAAAGATGATCTCTCTTCAGAAACTTTAAGTCTTCGCTGGTTTAATCTCTATCCCAATCAAAAAAAACAAATCGAATCATTAGAGCGCATCGCATTTCTAGGTCAAGTCCAAGAATTTAAGGCGCAAAAACAAGTCATCAATCCTCAGATTCTCTCGGAAGAAAAAGAAGGGACTCTGGGATATATCATCGAGTATCCCACCATCAATAAAGTGGCAGGAGCGCATCTGCGCAAAGTTATCGACTTAATTCCCGAAAAACTTTGGAGTAAAATTCCGGAGACTCTCCCTGAACTTGGATATGATTCTAAGCTCACTCTAGGAGAAGCCTTCCGAGTGATCCATGGACGAACTCCTGTGGAAGAATTCACTCCTAAGCGTAAAGACGCAGCCGAAGAGAGACTTATCTACGAAGAATTTTTAGTGGATCAGTTAAAAATTCAAACGCGCCGAAAATTTATAAAACGAAAAGATGCGCCAAAATTAAGTGCCCCAGATAAACAAATCCAAAAGAACATAAAGAATCTTCCCTTTGAACTCACCTCAGATCAGTTGAAAGTGTTCCAGGACGTACTCAAAGATCTCTCTTCAGGGCATCCCATGATGAGAATGGTCCAAGGGGATGTGGGTTGTGGGAAAACTATCGTAGCTTTTTTAGCTGCTGAAGTGACCATTGAGAATGGATATCAGGTCGCTTTAATGTGCCCTACTGAAGCTCTGGCCCAGCAGCATTTTGAATCTTTTAAATCGCTCAATCCCAAACTGAATGTAGATCTTCTATTAGGTTCACACAAGGCCAAAGAGAAAAAAATAATCCTCACTAAACTTGCTAGCGGAGAGACTCAACTCCTTATCGGAACTCACTCACTTTTCCAAGACACAGTTCTTTTCCATAAGCTCGGCTTGGCGATTATTGATGAACAACATAAGTTTGGAGTAGAGCAGAGATTAAGATTAGTGGCCAAGGGTGAAGGCACCCATTCACTGATAATGACGGCCAC
>CAMDDI010000049.1 GCA_945890905.1 Bacteriovorax stolpii | reverse complement strand
CGAGAATGGTCTCGACCAATTTCCTCAATACTTTCAACTCAATCTCAATGCAGGATTTAATTAATATTTTGAAATGGGCGACTACAAGAACGGTCTTAAGTGTTTAGAGAGGATCGAGCATCACCCCAAAGCCACGGTGGCCATTCCATCTATTGTTCACAAGCTCAAAGCCGAAACAGGAACTGACCTACACACCATTCTTGGATTAGTGGCAGCTCAGTATCAATCGACAAAAGACACTGAACTCAAGACTAAGCTTAAAAAAGATATGTATGCTATTAAAGCCGAAATTGATTTGAAGTGTTTAAATGAGACCAAGCTTAACTGTGAAAGGCTCGACCTAGAAGGTAACGCCTATCTTTATAAAAATCAGACCTATTCAGCCGCACAGCCTTTTAAACCTTACAAACTTAATAGAAGAAAAAAATAGTTAAAAGATGGTGTGGCCAAGTTTTATGAAGAGGAGAGACGAAGCTCCCCTCTTGATTGAAACTAAATTTAAATCTTAGTAACCCGTACGCGGGTTCATCAAAAGCTTGTTCTCGTTGATCACCCACACCGAAGCGTTTGTGGCCAAGATGTTATCCGAATCAATAATACCCGCTGCTACCGCTCTAAATGCCATCGTCGCGTCAGTAGCTTGACTCCCTATACCATCTGTAGTCAATGTAGTATCACCTGATTCACCAGATGCGATTCCACTAGCCAATGTAGCAGAACCAGCACCAGCGAAAGCTGCAGTAGCAACAGCTGTACCGATCATCTTGGCGGCCAAGAATAAAGTTTGTCCATCAACCGGAGCCCCACCAATCGGACAACCGCCAGTAGCATTTTGAATAATAGAGAGACCATTTATTGTGGCCGTTGTACCAGCTATGAAAGCACCAGAGTTTAATCCAGAGTTTACTGCTGAAGCAAAAGCCGTGGCATTAATTGCAGCAGTAACTTGAGGAAATCCAGTTACATAATAACGAGACCCTGCTTCACCGGATGGATCATAACCCATGTAACGAAGACAATTTGAATAGATGTTGTAATCACTAAAGAATGATTGCTCTGCTGTATACATGGCCGAAAGGTGAAGCTTGGCCTCAGAACTTTTTGATTTGGCCTGATACTTTTTGAAGTTCGGAATCGCAACGGCAGAAAGCAAACCAATAATCGCCACGACCACCATTAACTCGACGAGGGTAAAACCCTCTTGTCGCTTAAGCGACTGCAAGAACGTTTTCATAATCTACTCCCATGTTCCAGATCATTAAGAGACCTGGTTTGTTATTTGATTCACTTGAGGTTTGTGTAATATTAAGAATTAAACAAACTTTGGGTGTCTCAGTTTCTATTTTACTTCAGGCAGCATTCCAATATGTTAAATTTTACCTGACATTTGGAACATTAAGCTTTTCGGCAACTTATTCCTCATGCTTTAACTTATGATGGTTTCATCCAATGTTGGTATGCCTCTTAATAAAGGCATTATTACTCGGAAACCCCACCAGCAGACATAAATATAGGTAAGTACATGGCAATTAACACGAATCCAATAATTCCCCCTAAGACCACTAGAATTAGGGGCTCAATAAGCTTAGTGAGATTGGTAACAAGTTCTTCAACTTCTTCTTCAAATACATCAGCCACTTTAAGCAGCATGGTATCAAGGTTACCTGTGGCTTCTCCCACTTTAATCATTTGAGTAACAAGGGGAGGGAAATATTCAATACGTGAAAGTGGTTCAGTAATAGATTTACCTTCAATCACCGCTTTTCTCACCTTCGTGAGATCTTTGGCAATTTGAGTATTATCTAAAGTCTCAATACAAATTTCGAGTGAATCGATGATAGGAACACCCGCTGAAAGCATGGTTGCCAGAGTTCTTGTGAATGAACCAAGATTACCTTTGATGATAAGCATTCCAAACAGTGGAGCTTTCATGGTGAGTTTATCCCACTCAGCTTTGCCTTCTTTGGTTTTGATAAAGTTCACAAACAACATGGCCCCGGCCACAAGGCCTGCGATAAGCAAAAGTGTGTAGTTTTGAAAGAATGCTGAAACATCCATCACCACTTGAGTTACCCAGGGAATTTCTTGGTTTGAATCTTTTAAGATGGCCACAAATTGGGGAACCACAAAAGTCATCAAACCAAAAATAACCAAAATACCTACGATCACGACGATCACCGGATACGTAAGAGCTGACTTCACTTGTTTTTTTAGTTTTTCTGCTTTTTCTAAAAACTCTGCTAGCTTCACAAGAATGGTATCTAAAATACCGGCGGCTTCTCCAGCTTTTACAAGAGCGCAATAAAGCTTATCAAAACCTGGCTGCTGAGACATGGATTCAAATAAACTCTTTCCTTCCTCAACTTGCATGGAAATATTTTTAACAACTTTTTTGAGAACAAGATTTTGTTCTTGCTTATGGAGAATCTCCATACATTCAAGAATCGGCACACCGGCATTTATCAGAATGGAGAGCTGACGTGTAAAGCGCATAAGCTCCGCGCGACCAAATGGACGGGCGAGGCCTTTTTCAACTAAAAATTGACCCAAATCAACTTCAAGAATTGAAGGGGCCATAATTTTAGTCGCACGAATATTTTGACGGCGCAATTGCTTACGCACATCTTTTTCAGAATCGGATTCAATCGAAGCTTCGACTTTCTTTCCATCTGAGGTAAATCCGACGTACTTAAACTTTGGCATAGTCTAATTATCTCTTCTTAGGCGAATTGGTTAATCCCAACATACGCTGCAGCTCTTCAGGGTTATTGGAATATGTCATTGCCGTTTCTTGAGTAATGATACCAGCATCCAAATGTTTTTTAATATGCTGATTCATCGTATTCATTCCTGTCTCTTCTTGTCCAATCTGCATCTGTGAATAGATCTGGTGGGACTTATCTTCACGGATCAAGTTTCTAATAGCAGGAGTAATTCTTAAAATTTCTTGGACCAGGGCGCGACCTTTAGGAACTTTTGGTAAAAGTTGCTGGGCCACAACCCCCTGGAGAACGAAAGAGAGAAGTGTTCGGATCTGTTCCTGTTGCTCGTGAGAGAAGACGTTAATGATTCGGTTAATAGTCTGAACTGTTGAGTTGGTATGAAGCGTTCCGAAGACCACGTGACCTGTTTCAGCAATAGTGAGTGCAGCTTCAATGGTTTCCGGATCTCGAAGCTCTCCCACTAAAACAATGTCTGGATCTTGTCTCAAAAGAGATTTAATGCCTTTCCCAAAACTCAAAGTATCCGCTCCTACTTCCCGCTGATTAACAAGGGACATTTTATGTTGATGAACAAACTCAATAGGATCTTCCAGCGTAATAATATGGTTAGGAGAATTTGAATTAAGCTTATCGATTATTGAAGCCAAAGTAGTAGATTTTCCAGAGCCAGTAGGTCCTGTTACAAGAAAGAGTCCTGAGGAGACGTTAACCATTTCCATAAGTACAGGAGGTAAACCGAGAGCATCAAAATCCGGGATCAAACTTGGAATTTGGCGAAATACTCCCGCCACAGACCCTTTAGAGTAAAAAACGTTGGCCCGAAAACGCGCAAGACCCTTAATACCAAAGGAAAAATCAAGCTCGAGATTTTTTTCAAGTTCAGCTTTCTGCTTTTCAGTAAGAATTTGGTAGATCAAACGTTTGGTATCATCAGGGGTTAAACTTCCCACTTTTACACGAACGATATCACCACTAATCCGCATGCCGGGTGCAGAACCAACTGTTAAATGTAAATCCGATGATCCGTTATCAACCATCACTTTAAAAAGCTGTTGTATTTGTAAATTTCCAATGCCCTGTTCGGCACCGGTCTTTGTACTGGTTTTGGTATCATCGGACATAAAACTCCTAAAGTTGATCAGAAGAAGAGTTTGTCATCGCTTCTTCAAGGGTGGTTAGACCCTGGGCCACTTTGGTCAAAGCACACATTCTCAGTGTCTTCATCCCATCACGAATGGCCTGTTTTTTAATATCGTCTGACGAGGCATTTCTCAGAATCAACTCACGGATTTTCGGAGTGACTGTTAGTACCTCATAAATAGCTACGCGACCTTTAGCACCAGTGTTGTTGCAAATTTCGCAGCCCTTACCATGATAGACTTTGATTTTTTCTGCGGACGCCGGGGCAAAACCACAGGCCACAAGTTCATCAGGTGAAACTTTCTTTTCTTCACGACAGTTGATGCAAATTTTACGGCAAAGACGCTGGGCCACAATCACATTTAAGGCCGCTACAACTAGGAATGGTTCAATCCCCATATTAAGGAGTCGCGTGATAGTCGAAGGAGCATCATTAGTGTGCAGAGTTGAGAGAACTAAGTGACCAGTAAGAGCAGCTTCAACCGCAATCTCACCCACTTCCAAATCTCGGATCTCTCCCACCATGATAATATCCGGATCTTGTCTCAGGAAAGCCTTCAGAGAAGAAGCGAAAGTCAGTCCCACTTCTTTACGAACGTTAACCTGATTAATCCCTTCAACGTTGAATTCCACAGGATCTTCAGCGGTAGAAATATTGTTATCGGGCGTATTTAGTTCCGCAATAGCCGAGTAGAGAGTTGTTGTTTTACCAGATCCAGTGGGCCCTGTCACAAGACACATTCCATATGGACGATGAATCCCTTCTTTAAAACTTTCAAGTTGCTTGGCCTCAAAGCCTAGCTTAGTCATATCAAGTTGAAGATTAGTTGAATCAAGAAGTCGCAAAACAATTTTCTCACCAAACAGAGTAGGTAGTGAAGAAACCCTGTAATCGATTGGGGCGCCCCCAATTAAAAGCTTAATACGACCATCTTGTGGTTTTCTTTTTTCGGAAATATCCATCTGAGACATAATTTTTAATCGTGAGAGAACGGAAGCCATCATGGATTTTGGTGGCTGAGCAACTTCTACTAAGTTACCATCAATGCGAAGTCTCACCCGAAATATTCGCTCATAAGGTTCAACGTGAATGTCTGATGCCTTTTTTACATAAGCTTCGGCCAGAAGCCTATTCACAAAGGTTACAACGTCATCAGAAATATCTTCTGCTTTTACACTTTCTTCAGCTGCAGCTTGCGAAGAAGCAGTGACTTCTTGAATGTTATTGATGAGGTCATCTACTGAATCTTTAATACCGGCATAAAGCTTTCTCCAAGAGGAAATATTAGTGAGAATGAATTCCACTTGTTTTTTATAAGTATCAGATAATTCTTTAGTGGCATCCCCAACAACACTAGGGTCAAAAGTTGCGAGAGTAATTTTCTGACTCGTCTTTTGAATGGGAATTGCGCGGTACTTAATGACTAAACGCTTTTTCATGGTAGATAAGGTATCTGTAGGTACTTTAGCGTTTCTTAGATCAATAAATGTTATAGCGAATTTTTCAGAACAAATTTTGGCAAATTTATTTTCATCAAAGTAAGGCATAGAAAGCAGTTCGAATTCATTGATTTCATCATCTTTACCCATAGAGAGGCGGCGCAACTCTTTGAGAGTGGCCATACCTGTCGCCGTTACAATATCAATGAACTCTTTTCGAATCATGTAGTGATTAACCCTTTAATAGTATGTAACAACTTTCGGATTATTCAGCACTTAAGTTTAGGGTTTGTTTCCCGCCAGAATTTCAGAGCAGATTCCGCCTGTAATCGAACCATCTCTTTTCCATCTATATAAGATGAAACTTGGGAAGGAAGAGTATTTTGGTGCGGAAGAAAAGAATAGTTTAAATCCCAGAATATATAAGAAGAATGTATCTGACCTTGGAAAACAAATGAGCGTGAGCAAGTATTGATCACTAGCATCTGTTGATCGGGCTTCTCATACTTTCTTAGATCTTCGTGAGCTAAATCTAGGCCTTGATCTCGAGAGAGACGGATAAAATCAATCTGGTACTGCTCGGCCAATAACACCATCATTTTGGCCATGGATCCGTTGCCTAAAATGATGAGGGAGAGTTTGGAGAATTGATCTCTAAATTGAGACAGTATTTTTTGAGCAGCTAAAAGATCTGTATTTGTGGCCCTAGCTCCATCGTCGCAAAAGGAAATGGCGTTAATGAAGCCTAACTTCTCCACTACATTAGAATCTATTTTAACTTGTGAAAAATAAATTTCTTTGTAGGGAGCAGTGATACTGAGTCCATCAAATCTTTTGGCCAATTCAGTAAGCGAAGGAATATCACTCTTGTTTTGTATTTCGAGCAGGTCATAACTTTTAAGTTCAGATCCCAAAAGATCTCGGTAAATTTCAGGCGAAAGAGAATGAGATATAGGATAACCAAGAAGTGCAAGTCTCATGAATTTTTTAAAAAGTCTCTAGCAAAGAGCACATCATTTTTAATCTGGGTAATGAGATCATTGACCGTGGCAAACTTTTTTTCATCCCGAATCTTATGCAGAAATTGAATATCTAAGATTTCGCCATAAATATCTGTATCAAAGTCAAAAAGATTTGTTTCGATATGAAGCTGATGAGTATCTTTGAATGTAGGATTGTTTCCAATATTAGTGACGGATTGAAATGTCATGCCGTTATAAACTGTCTTCGTTACATACACACCCTTCTGAGGGACAATGAGATCCTGAGATACTTGTATATTGGCCGTAGGATAGCCGATTTTCTTTCCACGACCTTCACCTTTAATCACTAAACCTTCAAGATGAAACGATCTACCAAGTAAGTGTGCTGCCTCTTTGAGCTGCCCGTTTAACACCTGATCACGCAGAAGACTCGATGAGACCACGTGACCTTGGAATTCGAATTTGGGTTGTATCTCAACTTGAATACCCTTGGGGATACAATTTGATTTAACTAAATCAAATCCTCCCTGCTTGTTGGCACCGAAGGCGAAATCATACCCCAGATAAAAGTCTTTCAAGTTCGGGTAACAGAAAAGATAATCAGTTAGAAATTTATCAGGTGTGAGCGTGCTAAAGTCACGGGTAAACTTCATCTCGATGAGATAGTCCACACCCTGCTTTTTTAAAAGTGATCTACGCTGTTCATAGCTCGTGAGTAGAAATCGCTCCTTCTCAGGTTGCAGAATTTTTTGGGGATGTGGAATGAAAGTCACTACCACAAATTGCAAATTTCTAGCAAGACACTGCTCTTTAATTTTCTTGAGTAGTTGCTTGTGTCCCAGGTGAACTCCATCAAAATTTCCAATGGTGAGTCCAATTTCTGGATACGCACCATCGCTTTTGGGGATATCAAGTAGGTTGTGAAGTATTTTCATGTTTTGCGCTTTCTATATACTTACTCAAATTTTTAAAATGAAGGGACTTATAAGTGAAAGTCCCCTGAGTCTTGCGTGTTGAGTAATCTTTATAATCATTGGAATTCAATAGTTCAACGAAATAAGCCTTCGACTCTTTGTCCATGTCAGACTCTTTGATAATTGTCAGAGGGGATTTTCCAGTTTTCTGAATTAACGGAGAGAGCCAGCGAGTGAATTCTCCCATGGAAAATTCCCCTTTTTTGAACTGACTGGGAACATCTTGAGAAGCTTTGAAACTTGGCAGCGAACGAGATTTTACTAACCAAGTCAGAGCAACACATAAAGAGAGAGCTGCGAGTGCGAGATTCAAGTAGGGCAAATAACTTTTGAGAGATTTTCCATCTACTAAAATGGGACCAGCAAAATCTTTTGGAATTTGCGGGAGTTCAAATTTTTTGGAATCAGACTGACTTGCTTGTGGTTCGACTGGTTTATCCTTTTTAGCTTCTCCGCTTCCTCCGGCCACCACAATTTCAGGAATATTGAGAGTGGTAGAAACATATCTCATAGTAGCTGGATCAAAGTAACTCAAAGATGTGGTTGTTGCCGGAAGTTTTAGATTCTCTTTGGCAAGAAAAGTGTAATTGAATGTTTTTATCGCGTGGTCGGTATTAGTTATTTTTAAATCACCATTCGATTCAAAGTCTTCAAGTCCAGGGTTTTTGATAATGACTGGTGCCTCTAAATTCTCCAGAGCACCACCACCGGAGATGGTGAGTTTCACTTCCATAGGTTCATTGACTATCAGTCGAGATGATCCAATCTCAAGTTCAAAGTCATGCTTTCCAATCAAACCCGTAAAGTTTGCTGGAACTGGTTCAGGGAGGGGTTTAACGATGATTTTAATAGCTTCACTTGAAAGCGATTTTGTTTTCAAATCCCGAGAAAATCCAAAGGCACCGAAGGGATCGTTGTCTCTTGAAGCAGCGTAGCTGGCACTTGCGTAAAGTGAATCAATTTTTAGTTCCCCGGTTTTCTCAGGAAAGAGTTTGACGCAGTAAATTTGATTTCTTTGAAATTGTTCTCCATTGACGGTGACTCTCTCTGGCCGTTCAGGCTCTTGCAAAAATCGTTTTAAAAAATTATTGAGCTTAGGGAATGTTTTAACTTCCACGTTTCGTGCAGAACCTTTGTGATAGAGGTAATAGCGGACGACGATCCCCTCGCCGACAAAATACTCTTTTTTAACGAAGTCTGCTTGAATGAAAATCTCTGCGGTTTCTTCAGCTTCTTTGAGCACCGTAAGACTAATGGAAGAGTGGCGGAGAACCTTCGAACCTAACTGAACATTGATATCGCGCAGATTAGCGACCCCCGTTTTATTGGCCACAAGATCATAGACGTAAGTCATTTCTCGAGTGACTGTGAGTTGGCCATTGGAATAGATTGTGCGAGTAGAAACTCCTTGATTCGATTTCCCCACGACCTCAACTCCACTTGGACTGAAATTGATCACTGGTTCCTCATCAGAATCAGTGAAGACTCTAAAGTAGGCTTGAAAGACTTCGCCTACGACTGGCTTGGGAGGATTAATCTCCACTTTGACTTCATCTGCAAATGCAATAGTCAGATTAACTAAGTAAATAAATGCTAATAAAAATCTCATCTTACCAATCCTTACTAGTTCGTGATTTGCGCTTATTCAAATCACGAGTTCCATTTTCTATGACCTTCATTTGAAGTTGCCGATCATCCGACATGAGCTGCTTAAGCTTGGCAGGAAGCTTCCTCGGAGGAAGTGGTTTTTTTGGTTCATCATCCTTGGGTTGCTCCCCTTCTTTGGACTTATCATCCTTATCTTCTTCACCGTCTTTATCTTTTTTCTCTTGGTCTTTCTTGGCCTGCTCTGCTTTTTCTTTCTTCTCTTTTTCTGACTCACCTTTTTGATCTTTAGGATCCTGTTTTCCTTTTTGATCGGGTTTGGACTTATCCCCACCTTGCTGATCTTTTTGATCCTTTCCTTCCTTGCCGTCGTTACCCTCTTTTTTATCCTTCTCACCCTTCTGGTCTTTATCTTCTTTGTCTTCTTTTTTTTCTTTCTTTTCTTTTTCTTCTTTTTTCTTCTGCTCTTCTTTCTTTTTAAAATATGTTAGCGAGTTACGAGTAATCGTTTCCTTGAGTTGCTCTTTTCGTTTGCTCTCTGGCATTGATTCGCTAAGTTTATCGTAAAGTGAAAAGGCTTGCGAAGCATCGCCGTGATCCAGAAGAGAGGTGCCGTAATTGAGGTATGCCTCTGGAGGAACTGAAGAATCAATTTTATCTGTTTTGAGATTCTCTTTATACAGATCAAGTGCTTGTGGTTTTTGCCCTGCTTGGTAAAGGTCATCAGCGAGTTTAATTTTCTCCAACCGACTGAGCTCCCCTTTCTGCAATCGATCCAGCTGACGAGATACCTGCTCTGGAATAGCTACTTCTTTGTCTTCGTCTTGGGCTTGTACTGGGAGGATGAGGAAACAAATTCCCAAAGTGAAGACTCCGAGGGCTTTAAAAAAATAAGAAAGGATAAGGAGCGCCAATGCCGGCAAAACAATCCATTCCATCATCACAGGACGCATAATCATATCCTGCTGGTTTGCCCCTTTAACCATTTCTGACTTGAAGAATTCAACAATCTCATCTGAAGGAAGTGAGTAACTATTGGCCAGCCAATACTTACCTGAGGGGAGATCACTCGCGGTGGATTGGAAAAATTTTTCATTGAGTTTTGTGATGATGTCTTTGCCCTGGTTTTTTTTATAACCAAAACGAAGTCCTTGAGAATCTTCAAGAGGAATTCTACCACCTTGAGAAGTTCCCACACCTACCAACGCCACATGGACCTCTTTAGGAACATTGAGTTTGACTCCGTCTGCGGTCTCTTCTCCATCAGTCAGAACGAGAATATTACCACGGACATCTCCCACCTCTCTAAAGTATTGAACACTTTCCTGAATCGCTAAAGACAGGGCAGATGAGCCGTAGTGATTTCGCAATCCTTTAATACTATCAAGACGCGCATCGATTAAATCTAAATCATTTGTGAAAGGAATTATTTTTTTCTGAATTTCAGCAAATGCTACGATGGCAATTTGATGACCGGCTGCTTTTCGTGCAAAATGTTTGGCGATAAGAACTGCTTTCTGCAGGCGACTTGGTTTGACATCTTCGGCCAGCATACTTGCAGAAGTATCGATGAGAATAATTGTTCGCTCAGTGGGGACTTCTGCCTTGATTTTCTCTTCGGGCCCTCTGGCATCTAAAAGACTCATGAGGAGCACTCCCATGCCCAAAAGTAAGAAGAGAGATGAAAGATAACTAAAGAGACTTCTCTTATAAAACCAATAGCGACGAACCAAGGTAAAGAATCTCTTTTCTAAAAGGATCACGATCATGGCAAAAACTGCAAATGCAAGTAAGAGTCCTGGCCAGAAACTGAGTTGAAGGAAATGCATGTTCATGCCACATCCTTAAGCAGTAAGCGTCTTAATACTTCTGCCGCAAAAAGCAAACCCACGCCCCACAATAAGAATTGATAGTATTGCTCATCATAGACGATCTGATGATTAACCTTGATTTCAGTCTTCTCAAGTTTTTGAATATCGTAGAGGATTTCTTTTAAAGCCCCCTCACTCTTGGCGGGATAAAACTTCCCACCGGTCATATCGCTAATTTCTTTTAGAGTTTTATAATCAATGGATCCACCTGGAATTTTTTGGTACTGAGTGCCAAAAATTCCTGAGCCAACGGGGATGCGGGCATCCTCATCAGTTCCTAGGCCAATGGTATAGACTTTGATTCCATATTTTTTCGCTTCTTCCGCAGCTTGTATGGGAGTGAGAGTTCCTACATTGGCCACTCCATCTGTTAAAAGTACGATGACCTTATTCTTAGTCTCACTATTAACTGCTCGGGCCACCGAAAGCGCCAGACCATCTCCAATGTTAGTCCCAGAGCCCAGGTAGCCAATTGAGATTTCACGCAGCACTTGATCAACCAGGGATGGGTCCGTGGTTAAAGGAAGAAGGGTGAAAACTTTTTCGGAGAAAATGACAATGGAAATTCGATCAGTGGGTCTGAGAGAGGCGAATTCACGGATTTTCTCTTTAGCTGCTTCAAGACGGTTGGGTTTGATATCCTCTGCCAACATAGATCGGGATACGTCGATACAGAGAACGATATCGTTCACTTCAATATTGCTGGGAGAATACTTATGAGGCTTTCTTGGCTGCATGAGGGAATAACTTAAGTATGCCCAACCAGCAATTCCGACAAAAAATAGTAAGATGCGAGTTATTTTTTTCCACCAAAAAAAGCTGTGTTTTTGCTGAGGGAAATACAGTTGTGCCCGCAAAAAAACTTTCCAGTAATCTAAGGTCCATAATAATGCGGCGACGACACCGATCCACAGAAAATGAGGGTATTTATATTCCACTAAACCCTCCCTCAGCGGCAGAGCAGAAATCCCGGTAAGCTCGCATCACGGCTTCTTTTTCCGTGCTGCTTTGAGTGGGTTTAAATTGATAACTAAAAAGGGTAGTTTCCAATTTTTCAAAGGCAGAAGTCAGATGAGGAAAAACTTCAATGTATTCACGTTTATTCTTCCACATGAGGACAACATCTTCATAGGATTTGCATCCAAGGACATCTTGCTTGATTTTAGCTTTACGCGTTTTAATTTTACTCTTGAGTCCCCATTTCTTTTTCAATGCCAATCCAAGCCATCCCAATAGGAGCACAACAATTAGAATACCTACCATGAGTGCTACTTGCGGAGGAGTTGGGAGTTCATACTTTTCAAAAATAAGTTCAGGAGGAGTTTCAGTCGGTATGAGGGAAATATTATTCCATCTGACTTCAACGACCTCATTACCTACCTGGGCTCGAATGGAATTGGTCTTGGGAATTTTAACAAAAATCAGTTTAATCTTAGCATGATAAATATCTTCACCTTGCTTTCTCATTAAGGGAGATACTTCGTAGATATAAAGACTGTCGGCTAAGTTCTGACCTACTAACTTCAAGTTTTGTAACGCCTGAGCAGATGAAGAATCCATAGAAATAGTAGCGATGGCAGTATCACCCTGCTTAATCTCAGGCTTAGAGAAATTCAGATCCATCACCACTGCTGACCAAGTATTGAAGCTGAATAGAAAAATTATTAGGTATTGAATCACACTAGCTCTTTCACAAATTTTTCTAGGTAGCGCTCATGAACACCAATTTCTTTAAAGCGTTGTTTTACAAAAAGTGGATCCCTATCCTGGCCCTTGAGCTCAGTTACTACACCCTTTCCATTTTCAGGATTCTTGGTCTTAAATAGAAAAGGGAAATGCATATTTTTATCCACTGGAGAAAAGATCCTGAAACAATGCATATTTTTCTTATCCAGAAGCTTTTCCCAAACTGAATAGTTTTTAATGAGGCTTAAATCTCCCAGATAGATAACTTCCTTTCTGCGAGCAAGAACTGATTTTACTTGGGCAATTTTATTATCTTCCGTGTGGGTATTAAGTTTACCTTTTTGCGTAAGGATCACTTTTCCGTTTTCATCTAAGAGTCCTAGTTTTTCAAGGACAGAAATGAAGAGGGTCAAGCCTTCCTGGCCTTTTTTAGGAGGAAGGTTAATGGTTTTTTTGGCCCACACAACGACTCTGACGAGGTCGTGAGTTTCTCCGGCCAGTACATAGAGCAAGGCTACAATCTCAATGATCGCTTCAAGTTTAGAAATGCCGTCACAACCGTAGAGGAGGGTATGACTTAAATCGATAAAGATGACAATTTCAACATTCCTCTCTTCTTCGAAAGTCTTAATATAAATATTAGGAGATCTAGCAGAGAGTTTCCAATCAATGAAACGTACATCATCACCTGGTACGTAAACTTGATGCTCACGAAATTGTAAACCAGAGCCGCGAAAATGAGACTTCAGCATGCCTGCAGAATAGGCATTAGAGTTTCTGAAAATATGACCTTGGACCATTCCTACGATCCGTTCAATCTCGCGCAGATTCATACTAGATAACGTTCGCCGCAATCGTGGCCACAAGATTTCTTGTGTTGAGCTTATCAATCTGCGCTTCGTAAGTAGGAATTACACGGTGACCTAATATGGATGGAACGACTGACAAAATATGCTCAGGAGTAACAAAATCTTTCCCATCCATGAAGGCTTTGAATTTTCCAATCTTATACAGCCAGATGGAGGCTCGAGGAGAAGCTCCAGCAGTAATAGCACCATCGTATTTTTTCATAAAGTATTTGCTACCAGGGCGAGTCGCGTGAACCATCCGAATGATCATGTCTTTGATTTTTTCATCCACATAGATTGATTCCACTTTTTCTTTCATCGCGAATAAATCATTCTGATTAATCAATGGTTTCACCTCTTGCGAGTAAGACTTGAGTCCTAGAATACTTTTTTCTGAATCAAAATCAGGATAGTCCACGGAGATCTTCATCATGAAACGGTCAAGCTGGGCCTCTGGAAGATTATAAGTACCTTCTTGCTCAATAGGGTTTTGAGTGGCAAGTACCACAAATGGAGTAGGAAGCTTATGAGATTTATCACCGATGGTGACTTGCTTCTCTGCCATAGCTTCTAGGAGTGCGGCCTGAACTTTTGCCGGTGAACGGTTGATCTCATCGGCCAAAACGAGCTGAGTAAAAATGGGTCCAAACTTTGTTGTAAATTCTTGCTTCTGCTGGTTATACATCATAGTCCCAATCAAATCTGAAGGAAGCAGATCCGGAGTGAATTGAACTCTTTGGAATTGCAAATCACACAGTTTACTCATGACAGAAACACTGAGGGTTTTTCCAAGACCAGGAAGCCCTTCAATTAGAAGGTGACCTTCGCAGACCAAGGCAGCAATAATGGATTCAAGCAATTCATCCTGACCAAAGATGGTTGTTTTAGCTTGCTTGAGGACAACTTGTACTTTTTCTTGCAATGACATGATCTTCTACTCCAGTATATAAAAATAACTTTTAATGTAATTGGCCCGATCTAGTTGAGAAGTGACCGGATGATCCCATCCTTGAATTCCCGAATAGATCAATTGTAATTTTTTATTTTCTTTTAAAGCTGCATCCGAAATGTTTTTTTGAAATTCTTCATGACTTACATATTGAGTGCATGAAGAAAAAGCTAGGAGTGCACCAGGGGCAGCTGACTTGAGAACTCGTCTGTGGAGTTTGCTGTAGCCCTCTAATGCTTGAGGTTTCTGCAAAGCACTTTTCGCAAATGCTGGTGGATCACAGAGGATTAAATCAAATTTCATTCCCTTATTAACCCGATCTTCTAAGAATTTGAATACGTCAGATCGAGTGAAGGTTCCACGATGAGAAACTGAATTGAGCTCTAGTCCTCTTTTTACTTCTTGATCAAAATCCCCTTGGTCTACAAAGTCCACATGACCTACTCCAGACTTAAGAGCACTCATGCCCCAGGCCCCGACGTAGCTAAAGAGATCAACTCCTCTCTCTGGAAGTTTAGCTAGTCTGCCTAAAAGCTGGGTGAGCTGGAAGCGATTCTCTCGATGATCAAAATAGAATCCTACTTTTTGTATCACTTCGGATCTGAGTTCATAATGAAGTCCGTTTTCTTCAACCATAAGGTTGGGAAGTGAGGCTTTTTCATAGGTAGGTAAGAATTCTTTTTCTCGGTATTTTTCATTATCAAGCAGGTAGCAAGCTCCCCTAACCATCTCTTGCACATGTGCTTTGATCATTTCTCGGTAACGATCAACGCCAGCTGTATTGATCTGAATTATGGTAGCGTTCTTAAAATGATCGATGATGAGTCCAGGCAAACCATCCGATCCACCATAGAAAATTCGCGCCCCGTTTTGGTAGCCTTTAAACCGCAATCTTTTTTCATAAGCTTGTGTGATTTGATTTTTAATGAAGGCTTCTACAGAAAATTTATCTACGTCTGAAGAATTTAATTTTTCAACCACATGAATATTACTAAATTTTTCTTCAATCATGGCATTGATAAAAGCCATAAAGACTTCATCACTTCCATGAGGCTTAAGAACGCACCACTCCCCAGGAGGAATTGATTTGATAGAATCCTCTAAATCTTGGGCCTTTAATTCTTTTTGATGGGCACGCAGTTTATTTAAACCACCTTTACCCAAAGCTAAAGTTCGCACAGTTCACCTTGGAAGATATTTAGTTATTATAACCTCTTACGGTGAGGTCTCAACATGGATACTTGAAAAAAATATAGGAAAGTTAAAAGGTCGGATATCTAAGGAACTTTGCTCTCATTGAGAAAGTATTTGAAAGCCACACCTTGATCAATTTTGTAGTTAGAAAGGTCCAATGACTCACTGAGTGCGATGGATTTTACATCGGGCCTATCAAACTTTTGGTCAGACGAAACATTAATAGAGGTTAAAACACTAATTCCAGATGAAGTTCCATAGTTGAGGACCTTGGTCACAATAAGTGTTTGGCCATTTTCTGCAGAAGTCGTGACTGATTTCTTCAAGACCCATTTTCCATCAGAAAATGACTCTTTCTGATAAACTGGGCTAACAATAAAACTACCCACTGGCTTCTGCCCCATAACTTCAGTCAATTTATCTTGTGAATCAAATTTTATAAGAAAAGAAGGAATCCCAGCGACACCAGTTGAGTCTTTGGCCAAAAATTCTTTGGCTGATGGTCCTTGAGTTATTTTGTAACCTGTAAATTTCTTCTCTAGAGGTAAGGGAAGCAAATCTTCCACGTAAGGAAGTATGCTCATCTTTAATTCTTCTTTGACTTCGCGAAACCCCGCTGGCAACCCGTGAACATCAATTACAAGTCTCTCAGGAGAAGCTGTCCAATAAACCTTGAAAACGAGCTCCTTCACCATGCCAAAAGAACCAGCATCGTTAATTTGCTTGGTCAGTCTTGAACTGGAAATATCTAAGGCGAAATCTTTTACACCCTTCGTTTTGAGAGAATAAACTTTGGCATCAAACAATTTCAAATATTCTGAAGGATCTTGGGCCCAAGTCGACAATGAGATGAGAGAGAGAGTGAGAAACAAAATCTTCATGAATTTCCTTCAACGTTTTCAACATCCACTTTTTGGCAGCGCAGATGCTTTTCTTTTTTATATATTACCATACCTGGTGCACC
>CAMDDI010000048.1 GCA_945890905.1 Bacteriovorax stolpii | reverse complement strand
ATAATGGAAGTTTTAATTAATGAAATTTACTGAACATTAAATCCCGCTTCAATAAGAAAAGTCTCAGCTCTATTGGCCGTTAGTGTAGAAGCGTTTTTTCTCTCAGGATGGTCTTTGGGAAGATTAACCAGATCGTGGCAATAAACGGCGGCCAATAAACACTCAAGCTGAAGAGTTTGATTTTTCGCCAAGAGTTTCGCACTCGCAGCTACCCGTCCAATGTGTGGCCAGTCATGTGCTGGATCAGAAGTTTCGGTATAGAAAGGTTTCACCAAAGGTATGAGTCGCGCGATACGTTCCATTTTTACTCTTTGGCGGTATTGAACCAACCTTTGCGCCTGAAATACCAAATGGCGATGACACTTGTGAGAATCATGACTGCAATTAAGCTATAGAGTGCTTCAAATGAATCCAGTCCAGGCAATCTTGAAAAGTTCATTCCGTAGAATGAGGCCAAGAAGTTGAGGGGGAGGAGAATACTTGAGAACACCGTCAGCACTTTCATCACTTCGTTCGCGCGCTGATCATTGAGGGCGATATGAAGTTCAAAAAGATGCTCAAAGTTATCAGATACCTCATCTAACTGAAAATAGAGTTGATCAATATTTTCCCTTAAATCTTGCAGCATTGAGGGATACTCTTCCCAGAAATCTTTCATGCGATAGAGAGCATCGTTAGTTTGTTTTAAAAGTCTCTTTAAAATAAATACTTGGCGTCTGAAGTAATAAATTCTTTTCGTACTTAAATTTTCATTTTTCTTAGTCAGCACATCTTGTTCAAAATCATCGTAGAGATCTTGAAGATTTAAAACCGGTTTTTCGTAAGTTCTAATGATTGAAATAATAATAGAATGCACTAAGACCATCAGATTTTTAGGATCTATTCTTTTACATTTTTCGGCCACACCATCTAGGAAATCTAATTCTACCCGGTGAAGTGTGATGACTTTGTTATCTTTTACAAATAGAGCGATTTTTCTGGTGAGTCCTTGCACTGTCATATCTTCAAAGTTGCAATCGCTATCAAAGCTTCTCATCATTAAGAAGTGACCATTCTCAGTTTCTTCATATTTTGGAAGATGCTCTGGGCGAAGTGTATCTTGAACAAGTAGGTAGGATAGTCCGAAGTCGCTATTGAGTTTCTCAAAGTCCTCGTGCTGAGGCTCTTGAACATCAATCCATGTGAAATCTCTATTCGTGAGAAGTTTTTCGGTGATCATTCTCTTATTAGAACATCAAAAGCCAACACGTGCAAACGTCTACTCCTTCTCATCCTGCGACCGTAGACATACCGGTCTCGCCCTCTGGGCTTCCTGACCATAAAAAGAAGGCTCCCTTTCGGAAGCCTTCTTTATTCTTAAATTATTTAAGAGACTACCAACGACCGCCGCCGCCGCCATCTCGTCCACCGCGATCACCACCACGGCCACCGCCAAATCCGCCTCTATCGCCGCCGCGACCACCACGGTCTCCACCGCGATCGCCTCCACGTCCACCACCGCCGCCGAATCCACCAGTACGTGGCTCCATTGGACGAGCTTCATTCACAACTAGTGAACGACCACCAACATCTGAACCGTTAAGTTTTTCGATCGCAGCTTGAGCTTCAGAATCTGAAGACATTTCTACAAATCCGAAACCTTTTGAACGGCCAGTATCACGATCCATAACGATCTTGGCTGAATTCACAGAACCGAATTTCGCGAACATTTCATTCAATGAATCGCTTGTAGCTGTGAACGGTAGATTACCAACATAAATCTTGTTACCCATAAGAACCTCCTTAAGGCCAGGGATGCGCTTTCAGAGGATCATGAGCAACTGCTCGAAGAACTCTATACCGCGACAAATTTTGCAGAAATATTTAGCATTACTGCTTTATAAAAGAATAGCACAAATCTTAATTTGTATAAAACAGGGCCTTTGAATGCCCATTAGTGACGCATAGGGTTATTGATTTTTTTTCCCATTGAGCATGCCAGATAAGCATTTCTCGATATTGGGAGAAAAATTCTTGAGATTAACTTCTCGAAACAGGTGAACTTTGTCCGGGTTTATCCCACCTTCTATCACCGAAGTAAAAAAATCATCTGCCACTGCAAGAATTTCTGTCGCAATGTTTATGTGACTCGATCTAAGGCTTTGGTCATTACTTCTTCTTCTTAAGTGATGCTGCTCAACCATAATGCAAACTGTTTCATCTATTGTCTTTAATGACCTTAAAAAGTCCGCCCCATAGCGGGCATGTTGATTGAAAACGATTAGGTCATCTGGATTTAAGTCCTCAATATTTACTTCTTTAAAATTTGGTCTCAGTTGAAAGAGTCCAATGTCGTGAAGAAGAGCTCCAATTCCAATGTGCTTAATGGCCTTGGTGGATTCAAAACCTAAATCGTTAGCGATCAAGCTAGACATAAATGCAACAGTCGAAACGTGCTCGTTTGAATCAAGCATATCAAGGAATGAACTTAATCCTTTATTTTTCGATCTAAGCGATTTTACGACTTTGACTGACTGATTTAAAAATTCGTCTGCTATATCTAACTTTTCTGCATTAATACCAAGTTGACTTAAATTGTGCGCGATACTCTTACCGAATTTCAATGTGGCTCGAACTTTTAGATCAGTAGCTGTTGAATCGTTTGAAACAATTCGGTCCGTGATTTTAGATGAGTAGGCCAAATATTTATTGTGTTCACTTTCTGTAATATATAATTCCTTCACACCTTTTTCTGTATATCGTCCAATAAACTCAATAGTCACTTCATCACCGGCATTGATAATTTTAATAAACTTATTAACTCCGATTTTAATATAGATATTAAAAAAAGATTTTGGGGTGAGAACAAATTCAGCTATGGGCGTGCCTATGTAGGTATTTTCAATAGCATCAATTTCTGTAAATTTTTCTTCGGCGGTCGGTTTACAATTATTCCAATCGTTTTTAGCTTCAAAAATAGTGACACAGTAATCAATTAGTTCTCGATAGCTTTTAGGGGAAAATAGAACTTTTTTGAAGCACTCAATATTTACAGTACTTCTAAATGAATGACCTTCTAATGTGGCCTTAAGCAATATTACATGAATGTCAGGTTTCTCTTCCATGAAAGTTTTTATTGAAGCTAACGATTCGGTATCCAATATCGTTTCCGAAATATAAACGATTCTCACATTAAACTTCGTTTTTCTGGCAATGCTCAAGCCTTCAACCATTGTTTTGCAAACCGAGAGTGGATACTTTTGAATCAGATCGTAATCAGAAATCATTGAAGCAATCAAAGCCTCATTTTTTTCAACCAAAATACTTTTACCGAAAAATGCCATGGTCATTCTAAAACCTTTGATGGTTTATTATCGGTAGGAAATCAGAATTTAGAATAAGACAAACGGTAGATAAGAAAAATTGTGATTGAGCAATCAGGACTTTTGTTAAGAAAAAATGAATAAAAAAAGGGGACCGAAGTCCCCTTTAGAAGAAAAAATTTTTCTAATTAGAGCTTACCAACGGTTTCCACCGCGATCTCCACCGCGATCACCACCACGGCCGCCGCCGAAACCACCACGGTCTCCACCGCGATCGCCACCACGTCCACCGCCGCCGCCGCCGAATCCACCAGTACGTGGCTCCATTGGACGAGCTTCGTTAACAGTTAGTGAGCGTCCGCCCATATCTGAACCGTTAAGTTTTTCGATAGCTGAATCAGCTTCAGAAGCGTCTGACATTTCAACAAAGCCGAAGCCTTTTGAACGGCCAGTGTCACGATCAGTTACGATCTTAGATGAATCAACTGATCCGAACTTTCCGAACATCTCAGAGAGAGATTCGTTAGTTGCAGAGAACGGAAGATTACCAACATAAATTTTCTTACCCATAATTACCTCCTAAAGGCCAGGGAGCGTTTTAAGAGGACATGAGAAACATTCTCGAGACACTCTGAAACGACGTATGAGGCATTATTAACACTGATAATTCAGGATTGCACACTAAATATTTTCATAAGACTCTGATACTATTCCTGAAATCATATATATATATGAAATTATTCATGTAAGTAGGACCCCAGATGATTGAGTTTCCCCATCCGGTATGGGAATATTCAGCATGATTTCCCATGCTAGACCCCTCATTACTTGGACCGATAAAGGTCTTTTCTGTGAAGCAGGTGGTTTCTATATTGACCCTCATCGCGCAGTGGATTTGGCCATCGTCACCCACGCTCACAGCGATCACGCCAGACGCGGAAGCAAAAAATACATTTGCGCTTCAAGTGGAGTAGAACTTTTAAAGACAAGGCTTGGTTCTAAGATTGATGCTCGCGGTGTCTTATATGGAGAAGTTTTCGATTTAGGGGACGTGAAGGTGAGTTTGCATTCTGCGGGACATATTTTGGGTTCAGCTCAAGTGCGGGTACAGAAGGGATCAGAAGTTTGGGTGGCCTCTGGAGATTATAAAAGAGACCGTGATCCCAGCTGTGATCCATTTGAGAAAGTTGCGTGCGATACATTTATTACTGAAGCAACATTTGGAACGCCAAAATTTGTATGGGAAAAAGATCTTGAACACGGCCGCATGATTTATGAGTGGTGGATGGAGAATGCCAAGCGCGGATATAATTCGATGCTGTTTGGCTATTCTTTAGGAAAAGCCCAAAGAATTTTGGCTGAGCTCCACCCTTTCGCTCAAAAGCCAGTGGTCATTCATAAAACTATTAAAGATCTAACTGAATGCTACCGCAGAGATGGCCGCAAACTGGCAGCCACCACTGATTTAGAAGAAGAAATCAGTTTTTTAGGAAATGATGAAACTCTCTCTGGTGAACTAATACTCACTCCACCCTCTGTGCTTAAAGAAGGATGGTCTGGAAAAATAGGAAAATATAGAACAGCTTTTGCTTCAGGTTGGATGGTAGGATCAGGCCAGGGCTTCAAGCGTGGCGGATATGATCATGGATTTGTGATGTCTGATCATGCGGATTGGAATGATCTCAATCTAACAATCAAAGAAACCGGGGCAAAAAAAGTCTATGTTCAGCACAGAGATGGTGTTCTTATCAGGCACCTGCGCACCCAAGGTATTGAAGCTTATGCCATCGATGAACTTGAGCATTCTCGCTATGAGATTCAGAGTGGGATGAACTTGGTGCTTATATGAAAATAGTAAAGTTATCCGTTCAAGAATTTGCTCTTCCGAGTCCTTTGAGTGGAAGCATTGAGAGTGGATCAGGTTTTTCTAATAGTGCTCAAGTTGGAACGGAACTTCATCAATACATTCAAGAAGAGAGGCGAAAAGAGTTTGATCATTATCAGTCAGAAGTGAAAATCTCTTTTAGTTTTGAAGAAGAGTATCATTTTAAAATTGAAGGTCGCATTGATGGAATCTTTGAAGGGCAATCACCTCTCATTGAAGAAATAAAATCTAGTTTCAATGTGTATGAATTGCAAAAAAATTTACGCCTGAAATGGATGGAGCATCCGTATATCTTGCAGGTCATGACCTATGGATATTTCTACTGGAAAACCCATGGTGCCATGCCAGAACTCTCACTTCATCTGATCTCCTCTCGCAACCGGGACCGTTTAGATCTTCAGGTGAAATTAGATATCAATTTATATGAAAACTGGCTTAAACGCAGATTGAATGAACTCAAAATTGAAGCCAGACTTATGGAAAAGAGAATTGCGCGAAGAAAAGATCTCGCCAAAGATTTCCCTTTTCCTTTTGATAGGCCCCGTACAGGTCAGATTGATCTGATTGATAAAATAGAAAGTGGCATGGGAGAGAAAAAGCATCTTATGGTCCAGGCACCGACTGGACTCGGGAAAACTGTGGGAGTTCTTTATCCAAGTTTAAAAGAATCCATGTCCCGCGGTGAAAAAGTGATTTATGTAACTCCTAAAAATTCTCAGCAATCTGTGGCAGAAGAGGCCATAGAAAAATTTCAGGCCAAAGGAAGTGGAGTAAAATCCCTTACCCTCACTGCTAAAAGTAAGCTATGCCTTAAAGCTGAACCATTGTGTAATCCAGAATACTGTGAATTTGCCCGCGGACATTATGATAAAATGCATCAGCATAATCTAAAATCTCAGCTCATGAAAAAAAAGAAAATCACCGCCCGGGTGATTAAAAATCTCGCTCAAAAATATGAAGTATGTCCTTTTGAACTGCAACTTGAAGCTGTTGAAGAAGCGGATACTGTTATTTGTGATTATAATTATGTCTTTGCTAACCGCTCGGCCCTTAGTCGCGTTTCGCGGTTAAGATTTGAAGAGAGTGGGAAACCTAACCTTGTGGTGGATGAAGCCCATAATCTTCCTTCAAGGGCCATGGGATATTATTCTCCTACCTTGTCCAGCGCTGCTTTGGATAAGATGCGGGAAGAAATACAATATCTTCCACGCAAGTTTGCTTCTGAAGGAGAAGAGCTTCTTGATCAGTCCATTCAAGTGATTAAAGATTCGGTTCCCTCACATCAAAAGAAAAGTGAGCGGATCGATTTACCTATAGAGCCATTTTTGGAGCAGAATGAAATTCTGAAAGGATTCTTATCTCGCTACCTAGATTCAGATGTGGAGATCAAAGCAAGAGATGTTGTTTTAAGATTTATATTCTACTGGGGCGAATTCACAGACATCCTGGAAGAGATTGGTGGCAAAAAGCGTCCAGAATTTTTTATGAGCTATGTTCCAGATGAAAAAGGCGGATCCATCAAGATTACTTGTTGTGATGCCTCTGAGATGATTAGGCCCAAGTATGATAACTACAAGCAAGTCGTGGCCTTCTCTGCCACACTTAAGCCATTTGAATATTACTCAAAACTCTCTGGGTTTTCTCCAGAAAACCTACTTACTTCAGAATTTGTATCTCCTTTTGAAAAAGAGAAGCGCAAGATTATTGTGATTCCGCAGATCTCTACCAAATATTCTGATCGTGAAAGAAGTTATGCCCGCATAGGAGAAACCATTTTCAAAGTCACCTCCCTTAAGAAGGGCAACTATCTGGTTTTCTTTCCCAGTTTTGATTTTTTGGAAAAGACTTTTCGGAAAATGCAGGTTGAACCTGGGGTACAGGTCATCCGTCAGAATCGCTATATGAAAAATGACGACGTGTTGGAAGTTTTGGAAAATTTGCGAGCCAATCAAAGACCTACTATTTTAATGGCCGTTCAGGGTGGAGTATTCTCTGAAGGGGTGGATTATCCAGGAGACATGGTGATCGGAGCATTTATCATTGGCCCACCATTACCTAATTTTGATTTTGAACGGGAAGGGATAAAGGATTACTATCAAGAGAAGTACCGCGCGGGTTTTGACTATGCTTATACCTATCCAGCTATGGCCAAAGCAGTCCAAGCTGCGGGGAGAGTGATTCGTTCTGAAAAAGATAAAGGGATTATTATTTTGATGGATGATAGATTTTTGGATGACCGATATTCGCAAACTATGCCCGATGACTGGTTTGAACAATCCCCTCACGAGTTAGTTTCAAAAAGTATTTTAAATGACCTGAGAAGTTTCTGGGAGAGTTTATGAACTTTGGTGTGGTAGAAGGATTTTTTGGGCCGGCCTGGCCTCTGAAGGATCGTTTAGAATACGCTGAGTTTCTTAAAAATATCGGCGGTCAGTTCTATATCTATGCTCCCAAACAAGATCAGCATTTGCGAAAGGCTTGGCGAGAGAAATGGGATCAAAAGTATTTATCAGAACTAGCATTAATGGCTGAAGAATTTCATCGGCATGGAATTGAGTTCGGTGTGGCCTTGAGTCCTTTTGCTTTAGGACAAAATCTAAATTTAGATGACAAAAAACATCTGCAAGATAAGCTCACTCTTTTAACTGACGTGGGCGTAGATATCTTGGGTGTATTTTTTGATGATATGCCAGTGACTCAAAATTTAAGCACAGTGCAAATCGAAGTGATGGATCAGATTCACCAATACTTTAAAAAGAAAATTGTTTTTTGCCCGTCATTTTATTGCTTCGATCCAATCCTGGATAAAGTGTTCGGAAAAAAACCTGAGGGATATTTAGAGCATCTGGCCGAAAAAATTCCTTCCGATGTTGCCATGGCGTGGACTGGGCCCAAAGTGATCTCTCCAGAGATTAGTATTTCTCACCTAAAAGAAGTCACTAAACTATTAAAGCGCAAACCCTTTATCTGGGAAAATTTCTTCGCCAATGATGGGCCTAAAAATTGTAAATTTCTCAAACTCAAGCCATTCATTGGTCGAGAAGTGGGAGTGGATCATGAAACTGAAGGGTGGTCATTTAATATGATGAATCAGCCTCAGCTCTCTATGATTACTCTTCTGGCTTCTAAAAAAGTGTTGGATGGCTCGCCAGATTCTACCGTGGCCTTTGATGAAGCACTCAGAGAAAAATGCACTAAGGGATTTGCTACCTTTATCCAAAAACATGCTCAGGATTTTTTAAATTTAGGTCTTGATCAGATATCTCAAGAGCAGAAAGATCAAATGCTGGAGGAGCTCTCGGGCCACTCTGACCCCAGTGCACGGGAAGTTGAAGCTTGGTTAAAAGGCGACTATGTTGTTGGAAGTGAGTGCTTAACTGACTAAGACAATAGTTCTTTGCTGGAGTTTTTTTCCCCTAGGGATATGAACCGGCCTTCACAATCATCACTCTAAAATTCTGATCCGATAGGACTTTCACAGTATTAATTTTGTGAAAGGACTATTTTTATGATGAAAACCTTATTGGCGAGTTTGCTTATTTCAACAGCAGCACTTGCCGCCCCAACTCGAGGGGAAGTAAAAGATTTCAATTTTAATTATTCTGACCCTAAAGGTTCTGGTTCAGCTTCAGTTTTTCAGATGAGTGATTCATTGTTGCAAAACGGTGTTCAGGTTGAGGTTGAAAAGAAGGACAGTGTTTTCTTAATTAATGTAAGCGGATCCCACTATCAAAGTTTTGAATTCAAAGATGCCCCAGATATCGCAAAAAATGCCAAAGACATGTCTATTGAGGGTTTCAATCTCTCCCTGAAAGATGCACTCTCTCTTTCAGTAGTTGAAGCGACTTTTGATTCCGATAAAGATTCATTGACCTTAAAAAATCTCACTCTAAATTGTGCCAGAGATGCTACTCAAAAAGAGGTCATGGATGAAGTGGTGAGTGGCTGTATTCAAAAGATGACTCTCAGATCTTCTCAGTTTAGTCAGTCTGCGTTGATGAAATTTACAGAATCTCTCGCAAGAGCTCTTTCTCCAAAAACTAAAACGGCTCGAGGTGGGGTCACTGTTAAATCACTCAGCGCCAATGTGAACGGTGGTAAATATGATCTCTCGGCAGACATTAAGGCCCAGATCTCAGGGAAAATTAAAAGTAATGGAAACTTAAGCTATGATGCATCGAATGGTGTTCTTACGATTAAAATAAACGAAGTGAAGCTCGGAATTCTCGGAGTAACTGGCCAAGTGTTCAATGAACTCAAGAAAAACGAATCAGATAAATTCAAGGTGAAACAACCTTATGTCTACCTGACGATTAAGTAGTAAAAGTTACGACGATAAGTATCGAGTCAGAGGGAAGTTTTACCTGAAGCTTCTCTCCAGAATCAAGAACGATAAGTGTTTGCTCTGGGAGAACTTGTTCTTTGACCGAGAGAGAGTTCTTCCAGTTAAAACAAAAATGCTGGCCCATTCCTCCAACTTCAACAATGCCTTTTGAGAGGATAAAGTCTACCTTCGCTTCACCCACTGTCCGGTCATACATCACGTTTAAATCTTTATTAGGTCCACCAATTAGCTTTGAGTGAACTTCTGCTTCTCCAGGAAAATAAATGGGATTGAAAGGTCGATCCAGTCTAATTTTAGTATCATCTTCAAATTCTAAAACCATGCCGTCGCCTTCAAGCATAAAAAGAATTCGATCGATCCTTTTAAAAACTGAAAATGGTCCTGATGTTGTTACATCGGCAATTGATATCCGTAATGAAAACATGTCCGGATCTGTAGGGTGATCAAGACGGATAAGTTCCGTGGTGTGACCTGCACCGTTTTTCCAAAGCATGGGTTTGAAATCTTTTTGACTAAGTATTTTCAATTCGCGCCTTTGCGGTTTTAAGTGGTTGCGATAAAATTTTAAGCCTTTTAGACTAATGACGGATAGTCCTATCATTAATTAATCATTATTCTTGGAAAATCCCATACTTAAAGCAGTGTAAGAATGAGCGGAACTGCTTTTTTTTAGACCTATGAAATGCTAGAAATTTCTTATGAAGAAATCCCTTGTTTTGAGCTTTGTAGTTTTGAGTCTGGCCTTAAGTTTTACTGCTTATGCTGGAACAACCATGACTATTTTTTCTATGAATCTTCACTGTGGTTTAGGTGACTGGAAAGGACGTTTGGATTTGGTTATTAATGAGGCCCTTGACAGCGATGCTGATGTTCTAGGTTTCCAAGAAGTTTGTTTTAATCAAGATGTTGATATGACTTCATATATCCTTAAAGGCCTGAGCGAGGGAGGGTACGAAGTTACATACTGGAAGACTTTCAACACTCACCGCTCATTTATTAAATTTCATGAGCAGCTATTAATTATTACAAAGCATAAAGTTTTGGGCTCTGAAGCTCATATGCTTCCGAGCATGAAAGGTTTTGAGAATGGTTACCTGGCCATTAACTTAGGAAATGTTTGGGCCGTTACGACACATACTCATTTTGCACTTCCTCAAATTCGCGCTACTCAATTTAGAACTCTCAATTCAATTTTCAAAAATCGTAACACCATCATGTTTGGGGATATGAATAGCAATCCGAAAGATTCGGAAACAGGAGTTCTCAAAGAGAACGGTTGGATTTCTATTTTTGGAGGGCCAACTTATCCCTCTTCAAATCCCAAAAGTACTTTTGATGGATTTTGGATATCCAAGAGTTTTGCTCAATCAATTTCAGGGCCACATTTTCGCCGTTTATTTGTAAATGCTCCCGTCCCGCCTAGTGATCACTTGGGGATTGAGCTCAAATTCCAGATCAACCGATAAGATTGATCCACATTAATATTTAACAGGGTTTTTTCTAGGATTTACCGATTAGGTCTCTGTAAGGAGTCTCTATGGCCGTTATTCCTCAGTATGAAAATGAAGACCGCGTTCTCACTCCAAGAGACGTGCTTCAACCATTAGTTCGCAATGGCATGATTTCAATTACTGAAGGCGAGACACTTCTTAGAGCGTGGAACAAAACCAAAGAGCATCCTCTTACACTTCTCAATTCAATTAATTTTCCCGATAGAAAAAATCCAGGCAAATCATTTACTCAAGATGAAATTTTGAATGCTATTGCTGAAGCCTGGGGTCTAACCTATCAACGGGTAGATATCTTAAATATAAGTCTTGAAGTGGTGGGCTCTGTTTTGCCTCACGCTTATGTTGACCGCTTAAACATTGTTCCTATTTTTGTGAGTGAAGAGAAAGTGGTTTTCATGACGGCTGAACCCTTTGCGCTGGCATGGATGGATGAAGTGAAAGGGCAGATCAAGCGCAAGATTGAAATTCAACTCAGCTCTCCCAAACAAATTAAGCATTTGTTGAATGAAATCTACGTGGTTCAAAAAGCTTTCCGTGCCATGAACCAAGATCAGGGAACCAGGGGCACAGAGAAGCTCAGACTTTTACGTCAGGGTCGTGCCGATGAGCTTGAGCAGCTGATTGAGAAATCCAAAGGTAGAAAACTTGGAGCCCAAGAGGGCTACATTACTAAAATTGTAGATTGGTTGATTAACTTCGCTACCATTGAGCGTGCTTCTGATATTCATCTTGAGCCGAAGAAAGGTATGGGACAAGTGCGCTTCCGGGTGGATGGAGATCTCAGAACTGTTTACCGATTGGATCATGAAGCTCTCGTAATGATTATTTCGCGCTTTAAAATTTTAGGTGAAATGAAAATTGATGAAAAAAGAAAACCCCAAGATGGTGGTATCAAACGTGTTTTGGAAAATGGTAAGCAAGTGGAAATGAGACTTTCTACTCTTCCTACTAATTTCGGTGAAAAACTTGTTGTGCGTATTTTTGATAAGAACGTTGCCGGAAAAGATTTATCTTTCATTGGGTTTCATCCTGAAGATTTAAAAACTTGGACAGATCTTATTACCCAGCCGCAAGGCCTTATTCTAGTGACTGGACCAACTGGTTCAGGGAAAACGACAACTCTTTACACCACACTAAATAAAGTAGCCACTCCAGACGTAAATGTTTGCACTGCCGAAGATCCTATTGAGATGGAAGTGGACAATTTTAACCAGGTTGAAATTAATACGCAGATTGGAATGAACTTTGCTGAATGCATCCGTGCGTTTTTAAGACAAGATCCAGATATCATCATGGTGGGAGAGATTCGTGACCGGGAAACTGGAGAGATGGCGATTCAAAGCTCACTCACTGGTCACTTAGTTTTTAGCACCCTCCATACGAATGGTGCACTTGCAACCATTCAACGTCTCATTGATCTTGGTCTTCCATCATTCTTGATCAATTCTTCTCTAACGGGAATTCTCGCACAAAGACTTGTTAAAAGACTTTGTCCCCATTGCAAGAAAGGTGTGCCAGCAGATAAAAATAAATGGGAAGCACTTCTTGATGGCGAAAAACTTCCTCTCCCAGAGCAGTTCTTTGAAGCTGTTGGTTGCGAGGAGTGTAAACAGACTGGCTATATAGGACGACTTTGCGTTTATGAATTAGTGAAAATGAATGATGAAATTAAGCGTGTTATTCACTCTAAGGTTGAAGTCTCAGAATTGCGTGAAAAAACTCGTGGAAGCTACACTTCTATTCGCGTGAATGGAGCAAGAAAAGTGGCCCAAGGTGAAACATGCATGGAAGAGATTCTCAAGATTGTTTACTAAATTAAAATTTCATGGGCCCAGTCGATCACTACCTTAAGCCTGGGACCTAAAAGTTTTCTAGCTTCTTCATATTTTAGCCAGCGATATTCATGATGCTCAATGATTCCCGTTTCTGGATTGGGAAGAAGTTGGATGACTTGATCATCAACTTCACCAAGATAATAGCGCGCTACTTTACCTTTACTATAGGGTTCAGTTTCGATGAACTGCTTATTCCAAAGATCTCTTGCTGTTTTGATATTGGTTTCTTCATAGAGCTCTCTTAAGGCCGCAATCCATTGGTCTTCTCCCGGATGAATCTCACCCTTGGGGAAATCCCAGTACGTGTAAATTCGAAGCAATAGAAACAACCATTGACCTTCAACATGACGAACAGGAATAATTCCAGAAGAAAGAACTTTGACTTTCATGATAGGAAAATAGCCTTATGCAGATGATTAGGCCCATGATTTATGAGGATGCTCCAGCGGTGGCCCAGATCCATGTCAAAGCTTGGCAAAATACCTATCAAGGCATTTTGCCCGATCATTATCTAAAGGCCATGAGTGTTCAAAAAGAGACTGAAACGTTACGGTTAGGCATGGAGCTTAATTCCGATATTATTCGTCTGGTAGTCGAAGAACAGGCCCAGATTTTAGGTTTTGCCGCAGGTATGGAGAATCTTAATCCGCAGTTAATTCCAGATTACTCAGCGGAGTTATGGGCACTTTATGTGGATCCAAAATTTCAACGTCAGGGCGTAGGGCAAAAACTCCTAAGAGCATTTGGTCATACACAAAATCATGAATTTCTTGTTTGGGTTTTAGAGAAAAATCTTACCGCAAGGCAGTTTTATACTTCTGCGGGCGGGGTCCTTCTTAATCAGACCAAGACTCTTCTATTTGGCGCAACTATTCATAAATCCTTGGTGTTTTCTTTTCAAAAAAAAAATGAATAAGGCATAATATTAGACTTGGGGGCCGTATGTTTGCTTACTTAAGTATTATCGCAATATTTCTCCTTGCATCTTGCGCGGATGTGAGCGAATCAGGAAAACACGTTTTCTTAGTTGAGATTGATGGCGATATTGCTCAGATGAGAAAAATTGCAGACAAGATGATTCAAAAATATGGCTGTGAGGATCTAGGTTTTATTCACGCTAAAGCATCTTACTTTCCTCCGGTCTATTCAGTTCACGAGAATGAAATTCATGCAGCTCTAAGAAATCGTGGAGCTCATATCGGGGCCAATGTTGTAGTGGGAAATTTTTATCAGCGTCCTGCTACGGGCGTGGGTCTAAAATGCGATCCTGAAATTATTCATCAAATTCAATCTGAAAACAGGTCATAAATGAGTAAAAGAAATCCAGTTCTCGGTGACGAGAATAAACCAAAATTAAAAACCAAAGCTGATAAACCACCTCTTCCAGTTAAACAAATCCTCCTTTCGATTTTTGTAATCACTGTTGGCCTTTATTTTTTCGGTATTAAACCTCTTTTAGAAAAAAGAGCTAAAGTTCATACTAAGAAAATTCAAATTGAAGAAAACTTGAAACCAGCTCCCGTCGTGGTAAAAGCGGTTACACTCAAAAACATTCAAGGCAATGTTCTTCTTTCTGGGGATCCGGCCACAAACGGTATGGGAGTTGAAGCTGGGAGTGTAATCGAAACTCTTGAAGCTAGTACAGTTGTTATCGAATTCAGTGTGCCTCATCAAGTTAAAATTCGCCTCACTGAGAAGACAAAAGTTTATGTAGAGGAAATTCTTAGCCCATACAATCTTTTTCATCTACAGCAAGGGGCAATCTACCTAGATGTTAAGGAATCTGAAGCAGGTTATCTAAAATTCAAATCTACTGGCGCTTTATTTACTACCAATAATACTCAGAGCTTTATTTTAACCGACGGGGACTACTCCTTAATCGCTATTCAAACTGGGGATGTTAAAGTTGAAAATTTTAAAGTAGCTGTGACCAAGGAATTTGCTGGCGGCAGAGCTTACCTTGTAAATAAAAATGGAAATTCTAAATCCGCAGGCATCAATGAAATCGAGAGCAAACTTGACTGGTTGGCCAAGGCAGCAGCACAACACCCTTCGATGAGTGATCTCGTGGCAATAATGGGTGATCTCTCTACCCAGGTCTCTAAAACCAGTGTGACTGAAGAAACAATAGAACAAAAATCTGAACTGGCTTACTTAAAAGAATCGGTAGAAAGGGAAATAGCAGCATTTGAAGTTTATAATCAGCAACTCAGTGAACAGCTCTCATCAGAAAAAAGCAAATCCGAACAAGATGCTGAAATACTCAAACATGAATTCCCGAAAATCAAAAATGATCTGGCCTGCCTTGAAGAGAATACAGGTCGATGCCGCCTCTATTCAGAAAAACTTTTGGCCAGTAGGGGATTTCCCACAACTTTCGGATCGCCCAGAATTCGAGAATCAATTATTGTTGACTTGCACAAGTACATAGATGAGCAGGATAAAAACATGGCCCATGCTAAACAATCTCGGCAGGAAGGTCTGCTGCTGCTTCAAAGAAGAATCAAAATTCTCAAATGGGCCAAAGAGAGCTTGGCTTCCCATGCTCCTCTTAAACCGATCCTAGATGCTCTTTCGCAAAAAACACTCTTTAGGTAGAAATACGTAGATTAGTATAGACCTTTGGATCCACCATCAAAATTAATGCAATAGTTACACCATACCTGGTTTTTGTTTATTCTAAACAAAAACTAAATCCAGATCTCAATTTATGAAGAAAAGGTAAATTTCTGGGAACAAACGCACGATAAGTTTGAGTCAATTTTTCTTCCAAGGCAACATGAAAAGAAAAAATTCTCCCGTCAAAATAGAACCAGTCAGAATGATTTATGCTGTTGTACTTAGCTGGGCGGCCTATTACTCTATCATCGAACTTTTAGCGTAAACAAAGAGTTTTAAAGGATTGTTCATTTACCTTGGGTACCCGAGAGCTGGGCCGTAATTGTATTTTTTGAATGAATATCATGGACTCACTCTCAACATTGGTTTCTTGATAATAAGACATGCGGTCCCTGACCAAAGAATCCTGCAAATGAGGGCAATAGTCTTGCTTTAAAACCTTTGAAACTTTCTCCCAGTTTTTAGGAAGAAGATAAGATGGATTAAAAGTTTCGTCCCATTGGGCGTTCACGTAGTCACGAATGTCAGGAGTAATTTGCATAGTCCATTTTTGATCCACTAACCTTAGATAAGGATTTTTTTCATCTAGACATAATCTTTTAAAAAAAAGTAAGCCTTGAAAGTTGGATTCTAAATCGGCGAAGCTAAAAACACCACTGGCCCAATATCCATGGACGGAGAGTTCGTCATTAATACCCCAAAGTATGGCCTCTTCTTTGGCTTCTTGAGCAGTCCTACCTTTATTGAGTGCTTTTACAAAATGAGCGAAATAAATGCTGCCTGTTGATGAGAAGTGGCTTAATTTATCTGTTCCAAAATAGTAATCACTAACTTGGATATTTGGCGCTAATCCAAAAAGAGGAATATAGAATCTAAATGGA
>CAMDDI010000047.1 GCA_945890905.1 Bacteriovorax stolpii | reverse complement strand
CATCATGGAAAATGATTATGTGAATTCTGATAAGTTGTTAGAGTCACGAGTCTTCATTCTCAATAGGGAACAATAATGATCAAGCTACTGCCTTTCATCGTTCTAGGTCTTTCTTTTTCGGCTGTGGCTTCAACTAGCCGACTTAAAGATCTTGTGACAATCAAAGGCGTGCGTGAAAATCCGCTGATTGGTTACGGTCTTGTGATCGGCTTGAATGGAAGTGGTGATGGTGGTGGTGAAATCACTAATACTTCACTTAAAAAAATGTTTCAAACCTTAGGTTTAAATCCTCAAAAAGAAGTAACTTCAAAAAATGTTGCCGCAGTAATTGTGACAGCAAAACTTCCAGCTTTTGGTCGTCAAGGTCAACACTTAGATGTAACTGTTTCTTCCATCGGAGATTCTTCTTCACTCGCGGGTGGAACACTTCTGGTAACACCACTCAAAGGTGGTGACGGTCAGATCTATGCAGTTGCCAATGGTGCTCTTTCAATCGGTGGTCTCGTTCAAGGTAAGAAGATGTCCACAACTGCGCGCATTCCAGACGGCGGAACCATTGAAAAAGAATTAGAGATGTCTTTTAATGATAAGAAGGCCATTCGTATGGCACTTAATAATCCTGATTTCACAACCGCTGCTCGAATCGAGCGCACAATCAATCAAGAGCTGGGTGGAAAATATGCCACAGCTTCGGACGCCACAACTATTGATGTGATTATTCCTAACTATTATCAGCGCAAAGTGGTTGAGCTTATCGCCAATATCGAAAACTATAAAGTCGTGGCCGATGTTCACGCCAAGATTGTGATTAATGAACGGACTGGTACTCTAGTGGCCGGTGGAGATATTGTTTTGAAAAAATCAGCTGTCAGCCACGGTGACCTAGTTCTAGAGGTTAAAGGCGGATCAGAAGGGTCTGGAAAGCAAGCGGTTCACTTAATTGAGCAATCTACTACAATTAACGATCTGGTTAAGGCCCTAAATGCCCTTGGAACGACCCCTGAAGACCTAATTTCAATCTTTCAGGCACTCAAACAAAATGGCTCTCTTTTAGCGGAAATCGAACTCATCTAGGCCCGAGCGGTACAATTTTCCTAGGGGAGTTTTTCGCTAACACCCCCCTGTCAAAAAATGCTACACTGAAAGTAGAATCTCATCAGGATGATGAGGTCGAAAACACCAGGATGGTACGAGTGAAAATCACACCCGATACGAGAGCCCTACCTACAAACGCTCCCAAAACCAATCCTATCAAACCTTACGAACAGATTGCTGAAGGCATGGAAACAACCTTCACTCAGCACATGCTCGCAGAGATGAGAAAAACAATCCCGAAAGAGGGTCAAGATTCACCGGCAATGGATTACTACAATTCTTTGCTGGATACCGAAAGAGCGCAACTTATGGCACAATCTAATACAGGTCTTGGAGTGAAAAAAGTCATCCTCGATCAGATTGTTCCTCAGCATATGAAACAGTACCTAAAGAATTCGCATCCGGAAGTTCGTCAAGGATTGGCGGTTTCCCCGAAGGAGAATACAAATGAGTAGTAACAGCATCGACACACGTTCAGCCTTCTTTCCACGCGGTCGCACAGCGCAGACGGATTCTGCTAAAGGCGGAGCACCGGTTGATGGAGTTAAGCGTAATTCAATGGAGCGCGCCTCTGAACTTTCAGACAAAACAGCCACAGATGCTAAAGTTAGTATTCCTGAAGGTGTTAAAGATTTTTCTCGTATCAAGAAAGCTGCGATGGCGGCTCCTGAACAGGATAATACTGAAAAGATCGCTAAGCTAAAAGCACAAATTGCTGCTGGAACTTACGAAGTCGATTACGACGGTCTTGCAGATAAGATCTTGAGCTCTGAGTTTTAATTAAGGAAGCATTCAGAATGAATAGATTAGATGAAAAAAAGCTCTACTACCAAAGTGTACTCACAGTGTGGGAAGGCTTTTGTAGACAGCATAAAGATCTCTACGATCTAACTTGCGATGAGTATCTCACTCTTCTAGCTAGCGACATTGATAAACTTGAAACAATGATTCCAGTTAAAGAAGAAATCATTGCTAAAATTAGTGAACTTGAAAATGATCGTTCAAGTCTTATTGAGAAACTTAATGAGACAGGACTTTTTGCAAATCGCATTGTCCGTGCCGGTGATCTTCTCGATGCATTTATTGAAGTGGACCAGGCCAATGGAATTCCAGCACTCAAAAACTTGAATGCACTTCTCATTGATATGGTTCTCAAGATACAAGATCAAAATAAAAAGAACCAAATGTTCTTAAATAAGGCCATGCTATCTTTGCGCGAAGTAAAGCAGGGATTTAGTGGTAAAAAAACCTACTCTACTTATGGAGCTGACGGACTTACACGTTCAGCCAATAAGTAAGTAACAGGGGCACGAATTGGCCGCTGATTTATTAAGTATCGGAAAATCAGGTCTCTTCACAGCGAAACAGTCCATGTCGACGACTTCGCATAACATCGCCAATGCCAATACTGAAGGTTACTCTCGCCAGGAAGTTAAATCTAAAACTGGTCCTGGACTTACAGAAGGTGATTATGTTGTAGGAACTGGCGTTGAAATTCAAAGTATCCGTCGTCAACATGACGAACTAGTTGAGAAAAAACTCAATTCTTCAATAACAAATTCAAAATTTGATGATGAACGCACTCTTCAGTTGGGCCACGTTGAAGAGGTCTTTAACGAAGTTAACTCTGAAGGGATGAACAAAGTTCTGAACCGCTTTTTTAATGCCTTCCGTGAACTCTCAAATCAACCTGAAAATGAAACCATTCGGAACACGGTTAAAGAAAATGCTAAAATTGTTGTAGGTGATTTCCACCGCATTCAAAGCAGCCTTGATGATATTCGCGGAAGTATCAATAATAAAATTCGTCTATCAGTAGATGAAATTAACGGCTTCACTAATACCATCGCAAAACTCAATAAAGAGATAAATATTCAAGAATGCGCTGGCGGCATGGCCAATGATCTTCGGGATCAACGTGATAAGGCCCTCCGCACACTCACTGAATTCTTCCCCATCTCTACCTATAGTGATGCCCAAGGGCAATTTGTAGTAAACGTAGATGGCGTAGGATCTATTGTTTCTGGCGGTCTAGCTCAAGAGCTCAGTGTAGGCTCAGTAGTCCAAAACGGTGCGAACTCGGCTGACAAAGGGAATGTAGAAATATTTTTTACATCTCGTCAGGGAATTAATATTTCGGATGCGATTAAAGGTGGAACACTTGGTGCTCAACTTAAAACCCGCAACACAGAAATTGGTGGTCTTGAGAAGCAAGTTGATGAGCTTGCTCATGGACTTGTCCTTGCAACCAACGCGATTCACCGCCGCGGTTTTGCCAATCACCCTGTTCCTGTGGATGCTCAAGGAAATCCAATTCCTAATGCTGCAGCTAAAAAAGTAACCGGAATCAATTTCTTTAAAGAGCCGCTTGATATGAAGCGGGCTGCTGAATATATCAGCATCTCTGATGAGATCGAAGAAGATCCAAATAATATTGCGACTGCTCTTGAAGCTAACAAGCCAGGTGATAACCGTGTGGCCCTGGCCATCTCAAAGCTTCAGCATGAGAAAATTTTGGGATCGGGAACTACTACATTTGAAGAACAATACTTAAAGTCAGTTGGTAATATTGGTTTGCAGACAAGTAAGTCGAAGATCGATTCTGAGCAATCAGCAGGAATTCTCGCTCAAGCTAAATCTTTCAAAGAAAGATTAGCAGGAGTTTCTTTGGATGAAGAAGCTGCCAACATGGTCCGCTATCAGAATGCTTATGAAGCTTCAGCTAAGGTAATTAAAGCCTCGGATGAAATGTTCAGAGCGGTTCTAGGACTACTATCATGATGAGGATTAAATAATGAGCAGAGTCTCAGAAAATAGTTCCATCAACTCCATTAACTACGCCGTTGGTAAAACCAAAGGCCGGTTAGAGGATTTGCAGCTCAAGGGCTCAACCTTGAAGCGGATTTCAAAACCCTCGGATGATCCAATTGGAAACACTGAGCTTCTTGCGATCCGTTCTCAGAACGTAGATGCGGGCCAATATCTTCGTAATTTAAATTTTGCACAGACTCAACTCTCTTTCACGGAAAACGTTTTGGAAGAGATGACTGATATTTTAGTTAAAGCTAAAGAGATGGCCGTAGGACAAGCTTCTAACATCTACTCTCCAGAAATCCGTCAGGGTGTATCGAAAGAAATTCATCAAATGCGCCAGCAGATTTTAAGTTTGGCCAACAAGAGAATGGGAAACCGTTATCTGTTTGCAGGCCAAAAAGTTCTCACTCGCCCATTTGATCAGAATGGACAGTACCTGGGTGACAAAAATAAAATTAATATTGAAGTGAATAAAGATGTTTATGTTCCGATCAATCTTAATGGTGCAGAACTCTTCTTCAGCAACGGTAAAAAGCCTGCTGAGAAAAAAGATCTCGAGCTAAGTATTGATGTGGATTTAAATAATGACACATCAATGATTAGAAAACCTGCTAACACTGGCCCGGAAGAAGTGACTGTGAGTATGTTTGATGAAATGCGCGCCCTTGAGAATGCCCTCCTCACTGACAACCCGGCCATCATTCAGTCTCTCCTCGAGAAATTAGATGACAGCATAGATCGGGTTGTAACTTTCCGTACTCAAGTCGGTGCACTTTCAAACACCATCACCAACGCTGAAGCGAATATTGAGAAAAACAAACTCGTTAACGAAGCGCACAAGACAAGAATTGAAGATGCGGACGTCACGGAACTCTTTAGTGACCTACAAAAAGAACAAACGGTTCTTAAGGCTGCATACAAAGCTAGTTCAAATCTCATGAATACCAATCTGATGGACTTCCTGAGATAGGAAATTCTTACATAATCTTAACATTCCTTTTGAATTCTCTTGTTTTCCCCTTAAAAATGTAATAAATCTCACGCAACATTAAAAGTTTATTGAGTTAGTCATATTCTTGACAAAGAAGACAAGGATCGAAACATGCTCGTTCTGACACGGAAGCTGGGAGAAAGCATTGCCATTGATGACAATATTAAAATTGTCGTGGTGCAAATTAAAGGTAAACAAGTTCGCTTGGGTATCAAAGCTCCTAAAGAAACCAAAATTCATCGTGAAGAGGTCTATCAGGCCATTCAAGATCAAAACACTGAAGCAGTGCAAGCTGATATGGCCGACATCGCTCGCTTAGGTGAAGAACTCAAAAAGAAATAATTTCCCCCTCTTGATCATTAAAGCGTTTGACTGATATCATCAAAGTGTTATGGTAAGAATACCTTACTATTTCTCTTTTGGAGGAAAACCGTGAAAGTCAAAACCACTAGATTTGGGGAACTCGAAGTTAACCCGAACGACATCATATCCTTCTCTGAAGGCCTTCTTGGTTTCGAAAACCTAAAAAAATATTTCGTTGTTGATCCAGGTGACAGCACTTTAATTCTTTGGTTGCAATCAACTGAAGATGAGAAGGTCGCATTCCCTATTATCGAGCCAAAAATATTCAAGCCAGACTATATCGCCAAGCTTTTGCCTGCTGATTTGAACGGCCTTGAACTTGAATCATTACAAACCGCAAAACTTTACAGTGTTCTTACCATCCCGGCCAACGTGACTGAGATGTCTGCAAACTTGAAAGCTCCAGTTGTTGTTAACTCTGCAAAAAAAGTTGGAAAACAAATCGTTCTTCAAGACAGTAAGTTAACTGTTAAGCACGAAATGTACCGCGAACTTAAAACATACATCGTGAACTTCTCTTCCGATGATGCTCGTCGCACATCATTTGAACCAAGTATCACTCTTGAATCTGGTGACATCAAAAACACAGGCAACACAACCATCACTCGCACTTTAGAAGCTTAATTTTAGATTTAAATTGATACTAAAAAAAAGCCCTTCGTAAGAAGGGCTTTTTTTATGACTTACATTTGGATGGTGGTTTCAGTGGCACTCTTTGAGAGACCAACATACATACTGGCTTCAGCATGCTCGGGCTCACGACTTAATACATTCTGCCACTCTGCTTGAGCTTCGATAATATTACCATTTCCATAATACAGAAGGCCGAGAGCTATTCTTGCCGGCATGTAACCTGGCTGTTCATTTTTTAATCGTTTTAACTCTTCAAAAGCCTTGGAAGAGAAACCTTTCTTCGTATAGGCCTTAGCAACTTTTATCCGAATTTCTAAATTATCTGGATCGAGAGTGGCAGCTTTATTGTATTCAAAGAGTGCCTCATCAATACGTCCATAAGCCGCGTACATCTCGGCCATTTCGTAATGTTTAAGAGAGAATTTACGATTGAGATGAGGATCCGCTAAACCTTGCTGCTGAGTATTTTTCACTTGGCTATTAGCTTTCTCAAAAATATTTTTTGCATCTTCATAGCGGCCAATATCGTTATAAATAACTGAAAGAGATATAGAAGCATCAGTATGGTGAGGATCTAGCTCCAGAACTCTTTGAAAGGCCTTAATGGCTTTACCAAGTTCTCCACGTACGTGAAAAACATTCGCGAGAAGAAAGAAAGCTTCAGTGGCGTTAGGATTTTGTTCAATTATATCATTAAGAAAGAGACCTGCCGTTTTAAGGTCATTCTTTTGAAAGGCGTCTTTGGCTTTTTTGAGCAAGTCGTTTAATTTCAAGTTCTCCAAAACATTCTCCCGGGTATCAATTAAAGTTCTTTGCTACAGATGGCTTTAGCTGATTTTATTTCTTTATGGGACTCTTTATCAACCAATTGATAAAACTTTTCTACGTAATCTAAACAGGGTTGCCATTCCTTAAGAGCGGCAGTGGCCAAAATCGTGCGCAACATAGCATGGCTGCGCGTTTTCGGCTCTTGATGGTTTTCTAAGATGTCTAAATACCAATAACGGGCAGCTGAGAATTCTTGGGTTTTAAAGTAAAAATCAGCAATATATTCATCTTTTTCACGAAGCATCTTAGTTGATGAATTAATTCGCTTTTCAGCTTCGGGACGATAACTGGAGTCTGGATATTTCTGTAAAACTTCAGTGTAGTATTTGACGGCTTCAATAGCTGGCTCTAAATCCCGGTCTATCGTATCAGGAATTTGTTTATAGTAAGACTCGGCAATTTTATAAACTACGTAAGGGACCTTTTCGTGCTTAGGGTGAAAGTCCCTAAAAAGAAGATAGGCCGCAGAGGCTTCAATATAATTTTCTTGTTCATACAAAATATCTGCCTGCATGAGCTCAGCGGGAGTAGCATAAAATGAATACGGATGCTGAGTTTTAATCAAATTGAGCTTTTCAGTGGCAAGGATATAGCGTTCAGCGTCCATAAGCTCCTGAGCTTCCTTAAAGAGCTTTTCCGCTTCCGTGCGCCCGTCTCTTTTATCTGATGAGCAGCTTGTAAAAAGCATGATGAAAACAAATACGAGTGTGATGTGCTTCATGTCTGTACCGACAAATCTTTGTAGATTTCCTTAAATAATAATTTGAAAAAAGCAATAAAAGGGATGATTACGATCATCCCAACAATGCCACCAAGTTGTGAGCCAATAATAATACTTACCACTACCACGATTGGGTGGAGGTTAACAATTTTTGAAACAAGAAGAGGAAAAACTAAAATTGTATCAATGAGATTGGCCAAAAGATAAATAATGGCCATTCCGGCCATCGAAGCGTTGGGATCTTTAGACAGAAGAGCAATGAAAAAAGCGGGTACAAATCCAATCACGGGGCCGATATAAGGAAGAATATTAGTTACACCCGCGATAAAACCCAAAATAAATGGATAGGGAAAACCTACTATCAAAAGCCCAATGGTAACTAAAGTACCAAGAATCGTGGCTTCAATAAACTTGGCAATAATGTATTCTCCAAACTTTGTATTGAACTGAGAAAAAAGCACAAAGGTTTTTTCAAAAATTGGATTTGGAATGGCTTCCATAAACTTAGAACTAAAATTTTTAGATTCTTTAAAAAAGAAATACATGAAAAGAGGAACCAAAAGCAGCCATTCAAAAACAGTTGAAAGGTAATTAGGAAATTGCGAAAGAAGATCTCCACCTTGAGATTCCATTTTTTTCATAAGATAGGTAACTGGATCCATATTAAGTCGGATCCCAAAGCGCTCAAAGAAATGCACTTTAAAAACAAAAAATTTGTCTTGAAGAATTTTTTCAACCAAAGGAAGTTGCTGGTAAAGCTGCCCAATATCCGTTTCAACATTGTAGAAAGTTGCAAAGACGGGAAATAAAAGAAATGTCACGCCCACAACCATGATCAAGAGATAGAACAAACGTTGCTTCTTACTACCAGTTGTAAGAAGAATCGTTAGGGGCTTAGTCATCAGATAAATTATATAAGCAAAACCAAAAGGAAGAGTTAAACGTGGAAAGAGTACCGCAAAAGCGATAGTGGCAATTAGTAAAAAGAAGAACAAATAGATTTTAACTTTTTGGTTTTTATTCACTTCACTAAACTCTTTGCTCTAATTCTTTTATTTTCTTTTTCATCGCCACAATTTCACGGGTGAGTTGTCCCATCCGATTGGCCATGATTAAAGCGGTTTCACGTAAGAACTTAGCACCCAAAACTGGATACATCTCAAGCATGCGTTCAAGATCTGGTTTAAAAATTCCTAAGAGAACTGTATTCTCGGCGGCCACAACTGAAGCACTACGACGATTGAACTCTTCTAAGAGACCCATCTCACCAAAATATTGGCGCTTCTCAAGTCGAATCACCAAATCCCCCAAATCCTCACCTTCAAGCATGTACTGACTTGAAAATATATTTACTGCTCCACTAAAGATGAAATAAAAACCATAACCAGAATCACCTTGCTTGAAGATGACTTCATTGGCCGTAAATTCTCTGCGGTGAAGAAATTTTGTAAATAGCCTGACTTCATTGTCTGAAAAAGATTGAAGAACAGAAATTTTCTTAAAGAATTCGTGATAACTCTCATCGGAGGTGAGAAACGCTAAGGGACTAGCGTCCCACATATATTTCAGAAGAGGAATATCAAGGCGATCGGCTGATGACTCGCCTTTAAAATTTCTTTCCATCTGCTCTTTCTCATAACTCATATTTACTCCAGTTCTTTCAAATCAGTGCTACGAATCCATCCTTGAAAACGAGAAGGATAGATAATTTTTTTCCACTCACCCTGTGTTTTGGTAATGACCAATACACCGGCCGGAAGTTCACCTGCAGATCCAAAAATTGTTGAAGGACCTTCCAGAAGCGGTTCTGTTTTTAAGGCAATGGCGCGCGGAAGCGACTTCACCCAAAAATTAAATCCAAAAGGAAGAGAGGCAATCAAAAAAGTCAGGACAATATTTTTCAAGCTCGGAGTTTTTTTGATGATTAATAGTCCCAGCATCAAAACTAAGAGGCTCATAGTTGTGAGATATCCATCAGATAAAATCGAAGAAGTTTTAAAAAAATAATCCGAAGTATTGAGAGGCTTCTCAATTTTAACCAGACCAAGTTTTATTTCAATCAAATCTAAATTCTGACTAGCTTCACCAACTCCCTCAGCTTGCAAAAAGTGGTAACGGGCCAGAGGCCAGTTCTCAAGCTTAGTGTAAACCGTACCAAGGTTGTAATTTAAAATTCCTGAAGAGAGAGCATCAGGATTTTTTTGCAACGTCAGAAGAGCATTAGTATAGTCCTTCTTGGCATAATAATCCCCGAAGGTTTTCAACACGTCCACGATAGTAGTATCCTCCAAAATGTGAGGGTATTATCCCCTAGCGATGAGAGAGAAATCAAGAACAACAGTTGCAGGATGACATGACACTTAGGACCATAGAAGAGCAGCTTTCAGAGCTTATTTTAAATCAGGCTCAAACTCAGACCACAGAGTTCAATTTACGCTCCAATTCGGCTGTTTTTGATCTCATCCATCCAAAAATTTTGAAAGCTCAGCTGGAATTCAAACAAAATCCCCATATGGCATCTCCCACTGCTTCTCCAGGAGATTTTTTTCAAACTTACTATTCCAATTTAAATGAAGCTAAAAAGGCCCATCCGTATATTCAGCAAATGCTAAAGGGATATCCCTATGTGATTCATCACTGGCTCAAAGTCGAAGCGCAAAGCATGTTTTTAGACTTCTCACCTTTAGGGATCGTGGCGATCTCTCGGAAACCTTTGGTTCAAGGATCTACCAGTGGAGTTCATCTGCATACTCTTCCGATATGGATGACTTACGCGCTGAGTCCTGAATTGTGGAATGAGACGGGTAAATGGACGCGGTTTCATGAAAGACTTCATACCCTTTTTGATAAATATCATTTATTAAAGGAAGAAGATTTTCCAGGGTATTACCACCTGGTTCCCAAGGCCCAATTTCTTGAAAAATTTGGATTTTTGGGGACATTAGATCAAAACGGTTTTTCGCTCATCATGCCTTGGACATTTCCTTTATCGGGCCTTGAGCGTCTGGAAAAAATCATCCCGCAGGAGTCATAAATGTTTATTTTAAGATCGGTAAAGCCCGATGACCTTAAAGATCTTTATAAATTGAGTAGCATTTTAGTTTTTATCAATTTACCTCAAGACGAAGAGATTATTGGACAAAAAATTGAAAGCTCAATGAAGAGTTTTCACAACCCAAGTCCGAAGCTTTTTGAAAATTATTATATTTTTGTCATCGAAGATCTGGAAACTCATCAGATACATGGCGTGTCTATGATTCATGCTCAACACGGAACTGAAGATGAGCCCCACTTTTATTTAACAGTGGGACAGGAAGCGAAATTTTCTAACACTATCAATACTGGATTTGTTCACGGCACCCTAAAACTTGGCCTTGACTCTTATGGACCCACTGAAATTGGTGGCCTCATTTTGAATCCAGAATTCAGGGGTCACTCAGAAAAATTAGGTAAGCAGCTCTCCTTTGTGCGCTTCCTTTATATGGCGGCCAATCCTGAGCGCTTTAAGCCCATGGTTCACTCGGAACTTATGCCTCCTCTTGATAAAAATGGAAATTCTCCTCTCTGGGAAGCAGTAGGAAGAAGGTTTCTCAACATGAACTATCATGAAGCCGATATTTTGAGTCGAAACAATAAAGAATTTATTCTGAGTCTGTTTCCATCAGAAAATATTTATCAAACTCTACTTCCCATGGAAGCCAGAGAATCCATTGGTAAGGTTGGAAAAGAAACTGAACCGGTAAAGAAGATGCTTGAATCCATCGGATTTAAATACACTTTTGAAGTGGATCCTTTCGACGGTGGTCCTCATTACAGATGCCCACTAAAAGAAATTAAACCCATTAAAGAAAAGATCACAGGTCATCTCATCACAAATAAAAGTTTTAATAAAGCTGAAGCACGTGATGTGATTATTTCGCTGGCCCATCCTGATCATGATTTCTTTGCCCTGAGAACACATCTGCAAGTCCATGGTGATGGTCAGGTTTCTTTAGATCCGCAGCTGGTGAAAGATCTGGGCATTTCTCTGCCTCAGAAAATTACGGCGATCCCATTTGCTTAGGCTTGTTTTTTATTAACGAGAATTCCATTAGTGTTAGCAAAGCGGATCTTTTCTTTGCCTTCAGGAGTTTGAGTCTTCACTACGTACATCTCAGTAGATTTTTGATAACCTTTAAAAGCATCGAGTTTCTGGATGGCCTCTCCAGAGTCTTTGGCAATTTCCCGCTGCCACAGAACAAGTTCCGAGGTCAGCAAAGTAGAGGACTCCTCCTGCTTTTTGGCCTCAATGGCCTTGGCCTCATCAATATCTTCTTGGGTTATAAAGGGGGACTTGGATTTGCCAAAGGGCAGAACCTTGGCCTCAGTTGCCCCGCTACTGGCCTTAGGCAGCTCTATACTCGGAGCATCATCCCAAACGAACAATTCTTCGCCTGCTGCTTTTTTAAGCGGTACTTTATTCACTATGAGCGCCTTGGATAATTTTAGTATCTCTTCGAAGCTCAAAATGCTGAGCGCTCGAAGGACAAAGGATGATTTTTTCATCACTGATCTTATCGGTCAGTTATTCAGAAAACTTGAGCTTTTTAATCACCTGAAATGTTGAGCGTTTGGCCATAAAAAGGTGCTAGACAATAAATGGTGTGGGGTTTATAAATTACAGACCTTAAGGCATAAGTTGGGGAGTGGCGCAGTTGGTAGCGCAGCAGACTGTTAATCTGTTGGTCGTCGGTTCGAGTCCGACCTTCCCAGCCATTTTTTATTGGCTCGAACTATTTTTCCACTCTCCATTCCAGTTTTTCCAAATCCTTCATAGAACACAGAATTCACTTTGATTTCTATTCGGAAATCATCATGAACAATAATCTTCGGCATGAACGATTTCAGTAACATTTTCTTGTCACAACGAGGTAGCCGCTCGAACTCAGAAAAGAACGCTTTGAACTTCTGAAAGATCTCCTTGTCACAAGTTTTGTGACAAACTTTCCATTCTTAGAAGAAGCAATACATCCAACCTGGCACCCTTTGGAACTTGTGCTCTTACTTGAAAAAGTTAAAATAAAGATATGAAAAGATTTATCCTGATTATGTTAATACTATTCTCTGCTTGCAGATCTCATCAGACAACAAAAGCCGTCATCGATCCTTGGAATGGGACCTTTCTACATACCTCAGGGGAATTCACGTTGGTGTTAAATCACTTTGATAAAGAAGCTGTCGCCATTGATATATTTGAGAAAGGGAAAAAGAACTCAAGAAACAGTTTTTTTGGTGAAGTTAAAGGATACTCAGTTATTGTTAAAGATAGGACAGACCCTGATTGCAACTTCATTTTTCAGACAGTTAATTCAGGAGTAGAGGTTTCTGAGCAGTGTCACGGAACAGGTGAAATTGACGGAGTTTACAAAAGAATCGGAGATAAAATTTAATGCCTGGCATTTCAAAACTTTCCTTTATTAGAATCGAAGTCGTTAATGATCTTAGAATTATTTACTTTCGAGAAGATGGGTCAAGCGCTATTTATCTCGGGGGAAGACGAAACTGGAGAAATAATAATCCAGGGAATATTGGATATGGCAACGGTATCTTAGTAAAAAGATTGGGAGCCATTGGCAAGGCTGGTGGATTCGCAGTTTTTCCAGATTATGAGACCGGTAGAAAAGCCATTTTTGGAGTTTTGCAACAAGACAGCTTTCAAAATCGAACTGTGGCTAAAGCAATTGAAGTCTGGGCACCCAAGGAAGATGGCAACGATACGGAGCTATATAAAAAGCACATTCAATTATGGACAGGGATCCAATTGACCAGACAAATTAAAACTCTTACAAATGAAGAAATGGAAAAACTAGTCGCTTCGATAGAAAGAAAAGAAGGTAGCGAGCCCGGAAAGATCATCGAAGTTCCTAATTCTGGAGCTAAGAAAAAGATCATTGATATCAAAAAGAACAAGCAAAATCTTATCATTCAGTATCTCGTTGAAGGCTATGGTTGGCTTCACAAGGCCGATACGATCTATCTTGTAGAAAGAGACATTGTAGATGGTGTTATCGTTAAAAATAGCAGGGGCTACGTTTTTCTCAGAGCAAGGCCTGACGAAAATAAAGTGAACAACTTAGATAACCCCAAGAAACCACGAAAATAGCAGCTAAACCAGAAAGACCCAGCAAAAAATGTCTTTGCTCCTTGCTAGTCCACCCCCATGCATCTCTTAAGCAGCCTTCTCAAACGAAGTGATGATTCTAAAAAGAGTGTCGAGAGAGGGATTTGCATCCTCGCTAATAGCTTCATATACGACAGTGCGACTTAGACCCGTGCGACGACAGACTTCCGATACATTGTGAGTTTTGACATAAGCGGCGAGAATTTCCACAAAAGCTTCTTTGTCTCCATCCATAAAAGCCTCAGATAGAGCAAGCTTGATCTCTTTGTGTTTTTTAAAGATAGCCTTTGGGTCATGCTTAAAAAGCTTAACTCCATTAATCGTAATGAATTTTTTCGGCGATTTTTTGAGCTTGTTTGATGTCTTTGCTTTGTCCATTTTTATTTCCTCCGAGGATTAAAATCACGACCTTTCCATCAATTATTCTTTCTGTGCAATAAATGCGGTTACCGTTATTAAATTTGATTTCAAAAAGGACTGAACTTAATTTCCTGATATGTCCGTAATGTCCATTTTCTTGAATCCGCTGAAGACGGGCATCAATCTGGGTCTTGGTCTTTGCGGTCTGCGAGTCATACCAAGCAGCGTATTCAAGTAGTTTTAAAAAACTAATCATAGTTAATTGTACGGTTTAACGGACAAACATTCAATAAGAATTATTCCGCCAAACAGCACTCTAATTAATTGAAATTATTAAGGCGAGACTGGAAACTTTTGGCAAACGAAACGTTTCTCTACTCTCCAAACCAGTATTGTGGGCTCCTCATGAAAGACCAGATTCACTTTCATTTCTATTCTGAAATCCGCGAACAATAACCTTCGGTATGAAGACCTTGAAAAGTATTTTCTAGTCACATTTAGAGAGTTTCTCGCACTCAGAAAAGAAGCCTTAGAACCTCCCCAGGTCAGTCTTGTCGCACATTTTTTTAGACAAAATTTTCATCTTTAGACGCTTCGTAATCCGGTCACGGGAGTGAACTCAAGTCTTCTTCTGGCCTTATGCCGGAAAACTCAATAAAATCAGTAAGGAACACTGGCGGAGTGAAAAGTTCGGATGACCGAGAACCGACCAGCCATTTTTTATGACATTCTCCCCTAGTCAGTACAGGCTTCTCAAATCACGCTTAACATCTAGGTATGAGAAAGAATTCAAGAGCATTCTTGTAGCTCTAAAAAAGGCACCGGCTTCTGAACTCAAATCATGGATATTGGAAAATAAAACTGAACTGGCAGAGGTCACTTCTCTCAAGTGGTTATTTGTAAAACAAGTCCAGACCTATCTCTTCTTTGCCTCGGCCATTCCCAAACTAAGTCTCAATCAAGGCGAAGAATTTAATCCGTTGGAAGATGAAGTGTTTGAGAAATGGAATCAAAGCGAATTTGCCGACGTATTTTTAAAAGCACTCAACAAAGGTCAATCCTTACAGAAAGCTTCAATTCAAGCTTTGAAAGTTTTAGAAGAACATCTGGTTACTTTGGCCCACCGACAAATTCAAAAAAATTATCGCACTCACAAAAATTACCGTCCCCAAACTTCGCTTGGGGACTTTACCAAGCAGGGTAAACTTCTGCGTCTTTTGGAGACTACCCTCCACCTAGAAGGCAAAGAGCTCAATTTGATGACTCCCAATTTTAAAGAGATGAAAAATTTCTCTCACCGAATTGAGATCGCAACCAAAGTTATTAGGAAATTCTCTCCAAGCTCTTGGGAGAGATTTAGCGCTTTCACCGATTTAATTATTCCTATCAAGCAAAAAGAATTTGTAAGTTATTCACACCAGGAGCTTCCTGGAGTGTCGATGATCAATCTTTATCACCGGGACTTTGTAGATCTCTTAGATGATCTTCTGCATGAAAATGGTCACCATCATCTCAATTATTACCTAAATACTGGTACCCTCATTAAAGAGCCGCCTGAAGCTATTTATTATTCTCCCTGGAGAAGAACTTTACGCCCTCTGCGTGGTATTTATCATGCTTACTTTACTTTTTTCTGGGCATTTAAGTTTTTCTCTGAACTATCGGCTGCTAAAGAGCAAGATTCAATTTGGTACTTATTTTCAGTTAAAGAGAAAGAAAAAATCATCTGGCGAGCAGTGGAAGAATATTGGATGCTTGAGTATGTTTACCAGGATCTAAAAACTGCTAAAGCTGAAGGTCTTATTAATGAAACTGGATGGAAGCTTATTCAAGAACAGCGAAAAGAACTTTTAAAATTTAAGAAGAAAATCCCGCTTTGGGAGAAGAAACTTAAAACCCACAGACAAGAACTTAAAGACCTTAAAAAAGTTCTCAAAGAAAACTCTTAAAGTCGGTCCATTTCAAATTGCATTTGATTGGCAGGCATCAAGTCCCCTTTGGCCGCTGCTACTTTAATTCCTTCTACATAAATTTTTCGGGCCTCGTCTTTGAGCTTAAGGGCAGAAAGAGCGCGGCCCAAGGCAAGGTAGGCCACTGAATATTTTGGATCTGCTTTGAGCACTTTTTCTAAATGCATACGAGCTTTTACCCAATCTTCTCTTTCCACGGCAATGGCCCCTAAGCCGTAATTAGCCAGAGTATCCTCTTCATCAATTTCTAATACTTGAATAAACATGGACTCACGTTGGGCCCACTCTTGGGCTTTTTGACTTTTCTCTTTTTCCACACTTTCTTTGAACTTTGCTTCCTCACCAAACTTTTGAAAAGATTTAACAGTGGCCAATGATTTTTGTTCCTCAGCTTCTTCTATTTTTCCAAGTTTCATAAGGTAAAGTGACATATTTGTGTGGGCCAATACTGAATGAGGA
>CAMDDI010000046.1 GCA_945890905.1 Bacteriovorax stolpii | reverse complement strand
TCGGGGATCTGATTGCTTCTGGTGCAGACAGATAATAATACACTTCTAAATTATGGATTTGATGAGGTGTCCAAACTTTAGACACCCCCTATCTTTTTTGCGATTTTAAGTTCGCTGGCTTCTATTCAAACTAAACTTTGGAGGTTCATTAAATACAATGAGGTCCAAATGAAGTTTTTACTTTTACTTCTCATGATTCAACTCCCACTCTCTGCCTTTGCCCAGACTCCTGTGGTGATTGAAGACCAATGGAGAGTTGATACGAGTAACCTTTCCGAAGTGGATAAATTTTGGCCTGAACAGAGAGCTGCCGCTCATCCCATTCGAATGAATAGTCCGGAAATGAATCTTAGAGTTCAAGATATTCAAGGTCTTCAGTCATACAGCAAGCGCGATTTTCAAACCATGATGGCCAAGTATAGTGATTATGATAATAATCGCATCTATATGTCTCTTGAAGGTGCTGATGCTTCAGTCTTGGGTCTGGCCGCTGCTGCAAGCTTAGGCTTGATTGTTCTTCATGGTGATGATGATTTAATGGATATCGTTCAGGCCAACAAAAATGAAGACACAAAAAAACTAGCGGCCTTTGGATACGCCATGGGCAGAAAGGAAGGCCTTCTTCCTATCGTGGCAGGCTCATATTTCCTTGGTGTAATTTTTAAAAACGGAAAACTTAAAGACATTGGAGTTATATCTGTAGGTGCACAACTTGCGGCCCAACTGGTAGTAGAATTGGCAAAAGTTACATTTGAGAGACAGCGTCCGCGCGAAGGTGCAGGCGCTTATTCATTTAATGTTGATGGTAGTAAATCATTTATCAGTGGTCACGCGGCCGGAGCGTTCTCTGTGGCCACTGTTCTTGCTGATACTTTTGGAGAACAATATCCTATCGTTCCCTATATTGTTTACGGAGTAGCAGCTGTGACCGCTTGGTCACGTATGCACGATGATGGCCACTGGGGTAGTGATGTGATCTTGGGTGGTCTTGCTGGATACCTCATCACTCGCATTGTTTATCGGATTTATAAAAATGGTGATATTCCTGAGTCTGAGCGAAATCTCTATATCGTTCCTTACAATGAATACTCAGTTGAGCGCTATGGACCTTACGAGCACATTCGTAGTGAAGTCGGAATTAGACTCCACTACTCATTTAACCGTCCACCTCCCTCAGCACCAAGACCTAGAAGATAGTTATTTTTTGACTTGAAGATTTTTTAATCCAGAAAACGCGTTGTTCTTAAATGCAGGTCCTGATTGCATGGGTGGTTGTTGGGGTTGAGCTCGATTGCCACCACCCCCACCTCGACGAGGGGCCACTCCATTTCCAGTACCTGTGACACCTTCAGTTTGTGAATCGGCCTTGCAAGAAAGAGAAATTCTCTGACGATCCATATCGATCCCAAGGATTCTGACTTTAAGCTCTTGGCCTACTTTGAGTTCATCCATGGCATTTTCCACAAAGCGGTCACTCATCTCTGAAATATGCAGAAGACCATTCTCTTTGATTCCGATATCAACGAACGCACCAAACATGGTGATGTTAGTCACTTGGCCTTGGTACCACTGGCCAATCTTGAGGTCTTTAAGATTAGAAATGCCTTTGGTGAACTCCACTGACTTAAAGGCAGTCCTTGGATCTTGAGAAGGCGCCTTAAGGCATTTTACAATATCAGTAAGGGTCATCTCACCCATGCTGGCCTTAAGCTCTTTATCGGCCGCTAGTTCATTTTGAAGAGACTCATCGGCCAAGAGATCACTCAGAGTTTTTTTCTTGGATTTTACCCAAGCTTCAAGAGTGGGATATCTCTCTGGATGAATGAAAGTTCCGTCAAGGGCGTGAGGTCCGTTATAGATCCGCAGAAATCCTGCTGATTGCTCAAAGACTTTTTGGGAAAAACGGGTCACTTTTAAAAGTTCGTCCCGGTTTTTAAAGCCTCCATTGGTATCACGATACTTTACAACGTTTTGAGCAACTGTCGCACCAATGCCTGAAACGTAGGAGAGAAGTGGAGCTGAGGCCGTGTTAAGATCCACGCCTACAAAGTTCACACATGATTCAACCACGGCTTCCAAGTTGTTTTTGAGTTGCACTTGGTTTACGTCATGCTGATATTGACCCACACCAATTGATTTAGGATCTATTTTTACAAGTTCTGCCAGAGGATCCTGGAATCTGCGGGCAATGGAAATCGCTCCGCGAACAGTGACATCTTTATCGGGAAATTCTGCACGGGCAATATCACTGGCCGAATAAATGGAAGCTCCTGCCTCTGAAATCATGGTGGCCTTAACTGATCCATCTTTGACTTGTGGGATATATGATTCAACAAACTCTAGAGTCTCCCTGCCATAAGTTCCGTTCCCAATGGCGATGTATTCAACTTTAAACATCTCGATCATCTTCGTGAGGATTTGGGCAGAGCCAATTTTATCGAGCTTGGGTTCATGAGGATAAACCACATGGTCACCCATAAATTTTCCCGTGTTATCCACGATCACTACTTTGCATCCAGTGCGCACACCAGGATCTATTCCTAGAACAGCTTTGGATCCGAGGTAAGGTTGTAAGAGAAGGTTTTTAAGATTAATTCCAAAAACTGAAATGGCCGCAGTGTCGGCAATTTTTTTGAGTTCGTTTTTAACTTCAAGATCAAGTGAAGGTTGAATATAGTTCACAAAAGATTTTTCGGCGCATTTTCTGAGTAGCTCATAATTTGCGAGCTTATCTTTTTTAGAGAAGAACTGCTCTTCCACCATAGATATTCCAATCTCAGGAATAATTTCTGCATCTACTTTGAGGATCTTTAAATTCATGCCTCGTCTCATGGCCATATAGCGATGTGAGGATTTTGGATCTTTAATTTTGGCCAGGGGTTCAGAGAATTCGAAAAAGTCTTTAAACTTCGAAGCTTCTTCAATTTTATCCCCATCTTTTCGGAGCGAGGCTTTCATAATGCCTGAATCCCAAAAGGTTTGGCGGATGCGCTCTTTGAGTTCTAATTGATGTGAAAAAGTTTCTATTAAAATATCACAGGCCCCATTGATAGCTTCTTGAACATCTTTGAGTTTTCCGGCCGATGGAGTGACATATTTTTCATTGATCTCAGCAATGAGGGTCCGAATATCTTTATCACCCTTAAGAATCATTTCAGACAGAGGCTCAAGGCCCAAATCTTTGGCGATCATGGCCTTGGTTTTCTTCTTAGATTTATAAGGAGCGTAGATATCTTCTAGTTGGTTAAGCGTTGAGGCCATCTTAATTTGGCGCTCTAGCTCTGGAGTCATGGCCTCCATTTTCTTAATGGCGTCCATGATGAATTCACGGCGCTTTTCAGTTTCCACATATTCATTATAGGTATCTTGAATATCGCGAATTTGAACTTCATCTAAATTTCCTGTCACTTCTTTTCGGTAGCGAGAGATAAAGGGAATGGTACATTCTTCTTCAAAAAGCAGCTTACAAGTGGCCATGACTTTATTGGCAGGTATACCAAGTTTTTGAGTACTGAAAATCATCGCTTTTGGATCAAGTGTCTGGGCCGCCATGGCGTTTCTCCGAGAGGTAAATCATTTTTTACATAGGATTTAGGGTAGCGACTCAGGGTAGAAATTGGCAAGAACTTGTGATTAGATGGAGAAGAATTAAACTAAAAGGGTTGAAAATTGACGACACTTGCCGTTATAGGAGGAGGAATAGCAGGCAGAAGCCTCATTTATACTCTTGCTAATCAAAAAAATGATTTCTCAACTATACTTTGGTTTGAATCCGACTCTTTTGCTTTTTCTTGTACACTTCATTCCACTGCGGTGGTGGCCCCCCGTGGAGTGAGCACTGGGCTCTCAGTTTTAGGAGATCAAATCTCATCTGGCTTCAATACTTTCTCAGATCACGTTAAAACATTTCATCCCCAAGGAGTGAAGCTCATTACCCAGTGGACTCTGGCCAGCGAGAAAATCCAGAGCTTTAAAAATCGGTATCCTGAAAGCAGAGAAGTGACAGAAATTTTCGGTGTGAAATTAAATACTCCCCATGAACTAGCTCAAGAAGACGCATATTTAATTGAACCTGCTACTTACTTAGAATGGCTCTGGGCAAATAGTCATGATGAAAAAATAAATAGGATTGAAGATTTTGTCATCGAGGTTATTGGTTCAGAAATTAAGACACAAAAAGGAAAGAATTTTCAGGCCGATAAAATAATTTTTGCAACGGGGGTGAATAATTATCTCTGGAAAGATCTTTTTGCAGATTCAAAGCTTAAACATACAAAAGTTGTCCAAGGCTCTTATCTAGAATTTGATTTTGACCTCAATCAAAAAGATTTCTCCGTCACTCTAGATGGAGATAATCTGATCTATCACGCTGATAATCAAAAACTTCTAATAGGCTCTACCACTTCAGAAGTTTTACATGAGCTTGCACCTCTTCATGAACTTAAAGAAATCTATTCTCGAATAGGGCAGAAACTCAACTTTAAGTTGCCAGAATTTGAGTCGGGAAAAGTCTTAGTTGGAAGAAGAGAGAAGGCTTCAAAACGCGAAGCTTATATTTTGCAGAGTGGTTCGTATTACGCTTTAGGTGGTTTTTATAAAAATGGTTTTAGCCTGGCCCTTGATCAAGCACAAAAACTGATTAATCAGCTTTAAAGATATCCCAGATCCCTCTTTCATCTACACCCTTAGTGCGCTTATAAAATTCCTGGGGACATTTATCTTTAGTTTCAGAACCATATCTTAATACTTCAATTTCTTTTTTTGTTGTAAGAAGTCGGCGCACACCATAATCATTTTTTAATACTTCTACAGCCGTTTTAAGCATTGTATCTAAGCTTTCAACTGCCGATATACTTTTCTGTTCGAGGTTCCTGCAATGATTGGCCGGAACGTGCACAAATCCAAACTGGATATTTTCGTAATGATAGCTCATTTGAAAGGCCGTATTATTACAAACAAATGTTCCAGCGTTATTTGAGATTTCCATCTCATTGCGCACTTTTGAATCTAGAGCGCAGTACATTTGGGAAATAGGATACTTCAAACCAATAGCAGCGGGAGCTTCGGGAATGATGACCTGATTTTTTCTCTCATTGCCCGCATTGTCCGCAGCTTTGGTGGTATCCATGTTGCGCATAATGGTTTCAATTTTAAAATTACAATTTGATTCCCCAAGACCCAATACCATCACCGGAGCTTCCGGCATGGCCTTCAAACAATCTTCGAGAGCAGCATAGGAGCGGTCAAAAACAGTTGGAAGAGCGCACAGAGAAATTGAATAGGGGCCAGTTCCATTATTGATTTTGGCCTCAAGGCGCTTGGCCACTCTTTCTGAATTATTAAAGGCTGCCCTCCCAAAAGCATCATAGTAGCTGACTAAGACCACAGGTCTTGCCCATAGAGGACATGAAAACAAAATCATCGGAAGTAGCCATTTCATGCAGTTGTCTTCCCATTTTTCACTGGAGATTGAAAGGGACTAGGTAGATTTTTCCTCCCCTCAAATGTGAAGAAAAAAAGTCCCAGGTTCAGAGACCAGGAGTCGATGAGAGTTTACTACAAACTTCATCCAGGATCAGACCATGACAAAATGGATTCTACCCTTAGCTCTTCTAGTTTCTGCCGCCAGCTACGCTGATTGCATGTCTCAACCCATGGAAGGAAGTGAGTCTCATGATAATGCTAAAGTTTTTGATTCTCATGAAAGAAACTACCGAGAGCCGGCCCTCACAGAAACAGGTCATCTCAGTGTGAAGGGGATGCAGATCACTGGGTTTGATAAAAATGGACTCATCAAAATACAGTCAGCCTTTAATTTGATGGAGAGCGTTTCAAACTCACTTGAATTCAAAGATAGAGTGATCAATTTTAAAAACGATAAGGGTCAGAGAGCATTTGCTTCTAACAACGGTCTGACTAACGAGCAGATTTATGCCATCTATATGTCAGGTAAAGAAACCCTCCAGCAAAATACTCCAGGGGAGATGAATTTTTTTCTTAAGCAGTACAACCGTTGGTGGTCAAAAGTGATTGGCTATACTTCTGCAGATGTAAATTTGATTAATGTAAATTATAAATTCTTTAAAAATTACCGTCCAAGTGATGTGGCCGGAAATCTCACACATGAATGGACCCATAAAATTGGATTTGATCACGCGTCTGCGGCTGAGCATGATTCTGCCCCTTACGCCATTGGATACATTATGGATGAATTGGCCGAAGCTGTGGCCGCAGGAAAGCTAGAGCTCCACTACTAAAAGCAGTGAAGCTCGACAAAATTAACGGGCCCGTTCAAATAAACGTTCAACAATAATCGCCAAAGGTTGACCTTTTTTCGAAGAGGCCTGGGCCATCTCCACCAAAGAGGCGCGACCATTTAATTCAGAATCAGATTTTGGATAAGTAATATCATTAGGCGCCCATATAAAATCTGGAAGATTGCGACTGGCACTTTCCCCACCTAAAATTTTTCCGTTAGCATCTAGTTCAAGATCATAACTATAAACCATCTCAAGTGTTTTATCTTGGGCCACACTATCAGTCTCAAGCAGATTGGCCACCCGCATATCTGCGTAATGAACTGTCACCGTAGCTCCAACGATGTAGGCAGTGTTTTTATGACGACGTTCAACTTTAGCAAACTTCAATTTTTTATTAAAAACTTCTGCTACCTCAGCGTAGCTTGTACTCTCATCGCCTGAGAAAACGTTGTAATAAACAATTGAGTAATCTTTCACTGGATAGTTCCAAACTTCTGACCCAGGAGAGATATCGGCCACAAAAGATTTTTTCATAGCTCCTACGCGGTTAACTAGAGCTTTATGAAATGTACCTGGATTTGTTTCATCACAAGCGTCGGTGAAAAATAAGGCTCCTGATAGACATCTTTTCCCAATAAAAATGGGATTTCTCTGTGATCGGGCATAAGACAATGAACCTAAGGCTTTAATATCTTCTGGATAAAAAGTTATAGGAGTGCCTGAGGGAGTTTGAAGCACAACACTCTTAGTTGGCCTTGGCATCATCTGAGAAGCTGAAGCAAATCCATCACAGATCCCGCGCCATATAGGAACCTTTCCAGATTCACTACTGCCACCATTTTTATGGCCTAAATTCCACGAATAGGCCGTGAGTGACATGGCCGGATCTCCCACCACTAAATCATATTTCTCTGCTGGGGAGAGAATGTTCTCGCGTCCATAGTAGGAATAAAGAGGAGTTTTCACTGAGAGCTCTTTAAAGGCCTTGTATTGAGCTTCTTGCGTAATAAGGCTTGCTACTTGTGGATCACGGTAGCGGACTGCAAGTGAGCCCTGATACTGAGGCCAGTAAGATCCTGACCAAAGATCAATTCCACTTGAGCCGCTAATGAGTCCTTTACGTTCAATATCTTTGAGGGAGGTGATCTCATACGCCCCATCCAGAGCTGCGGTATCTTCAAAGTCTGGGATCGGCTTTGGCCTATCTGCCAATGCCGCTCCCGAGATGAGAAGTAATCCTAAGAGTGCTTTCATAAATTCCTCTTATTGTCTTGAAAGATCGATTAAGCGATCAACAACATTGATAAGTGGTTGTGGCTTAGGAATTCTAAACTCACAGTTAACATCTGCCGGCTCGCCTCTGCCATTAGCTGGATACACTTTACAATTTGGACTCACACCACCGTTGAAGCGGGCACTTTCTTCGTAAATAAAGCTATGAGAAACAACTGCAGCAGTTTTGTACTCTTGTGGTGGAAGAGCGTCTCCTTTGCTCCACTCTGGAAGACCAGTGTAGGGTCTGAAGTAATTTTTCCAATCACGAGGAGCAAGCCAGAAGTAATCTGGTTGGTTAGTTGATTTACGTGAACCCGCTCTTACAACCTTATCCGCTCTCCACTGACCACCAACAATTTTTCCACGGGAATTGATTTCAAGATCATAATTGAATTTATTATCAACAATTGTATCGTTGGCCGGAGAATCAAAAACTCTCTTCTTAGGAAGTTGCCAGTCAACATAGCGAGAGTTCATATGAACGCCCACAATATGAGTCGCTTCAGGGTTGCGCGATACTCTGTAAGGATCTCGTGGATAATCACGAAGTGAAATCATACTCGCACTCAGGGATCCATCTTTACCGGTCTTAGGGTTAAAGTAATTAAACTCGTAACTACCCACTGGCTGGTTTGCAATGGCAAGTTTTGCATTGTGATCCAAAACGATCGGCCGGCCTTCAATTCCCATTACGTTGACCAAGGCCACGTGGAAAATTGCAGGGTGAGTATCACCACAACGTGGAACCAATTCACGATCGTTCTTATCGAGAACTGTATCGATGTAGCGGCCGTAAGTATCTTTATCAGGATTTTTTTCGTTACAACGGTTACCTTCCAAAAGAACATTATCCTGAATAGTAGAGTTGGCCCACATCATAGAAGCAAGTGCTTTGATATCACTCGGGAAAATTTGAAGCTTCTTCCCATTGGGAAGTGTGAAGTTAACTGGATGCTCTGGACGAGGAGTATATCCTGCACCAAGCGCCCAACCGTGACAGATACCTTCCCACAACGCCATATTCTTACTGACGTTTGGAGTACGGTAACCTTCAGGCATATCGATTTGAGAAAGGAATCCCCATTTCTTTTCCATTCCCCATTTCTCTGTATAGGCCCAAACACGATTTGTTAAATCAAAAGAAGTATCCCCTAAGAGAAGATCGTATTTTTCTGAAGGAGCAAGTTTAGCAAGATCTTCTTCTGAAAGATCGTAGATGCGGGGATAAACAGTTTCCTTACGCTTTTTGTATTCTTTTACGTTGGCCTGCCAAGTAATGTTTTGAAGGGGAGTGAAGATAAAAGTTGTGGTGTCTTTATCTTGATATGTGTTAGCGATACCACCTTGGAATAAAGGCCAGAAAGATCCGCCCCATGGCTGAACTAAAGAAGTCGCCCGGTTAAGACCACGACGATCCATTTCCCAAATATCAGATACAAAATTTGGATTCTCAGTCATATAAGCTAATCGCTCATTGATTCTTGAAGTGCTAAAAGGCTTATAAGGATAAATTGTATGGTTGGGTTCTTTCACAGCTGAGTCTTCTGAAGTACAGCCCCGGTCTGTTTCTGGATCACAATCACTGTCTCGCATTTGAGCAAAGGCCGACGTTGCAATCATCGATAAGCTTAAAGTTAAGATGAGATAGGTTTTCATGGACGTTTCTCCTTGATGAACACTTAAAAAATTTGACTCTACGTATCAATTTACGCGACGCAAAGATAGAAAAATCAGCCATTTGAGTAAATCTTACAAAACCAGTAAGATAAATGATTTCAATAACTTAAGTTCTCTTTAAGGTGACAATTTTTCTTCGGCAAAGCCATCATGATGATGTGTCTTAATTAATCATGGAGGATCATGCATGTTCAAATTTAGCGTCGGAATTCTGGCCCTGCTGCTAGCTCTTAGGGTGTTCTCAGGTACCGTCACCACTCAAATTCGCGAAGTGGATGTAGGAGACGGCAATGAAAGTGTATTGGTCTTTTTAAGTAATGGCGGAGTGGCAAAACTGCAAGCACACTCAGATTTAATTTCTGCACTTCAAATGGCTTCAGAGAAAAAAACTTTGGTAAAAGTCACACTCAATGATGAGCGTGAAGTTTTAAGTGTGCAGTCTCAACGCAAATTAGTTCAAGGTGAAATTGAGCAACACTCATTGGCTCCAAGAGCCTATTCTCCCTCTACCATTCCAACCTATGAAAAGGCTCTTTCAATTTTTAAAGGCATGAACCGCAAATCCAATGAAGAATCTCAATGCTACAACCGCGCTCATGTTTGGTCATACGAGATGTATAATGATCACCATGTGCGTGCCATGAAGATTTTTGTCTTCTTCACGAAAAAATATATCCGTCGCTACAATTTTGAATGGTGGTTTCATGTTTCACCTTATGTGATGGTGAATGAAGAAGGGCAGAGTGTTGAGCGCGTGATGGATTTTAAATACACCCGGAGACCCCTTCTTATGAAAGAGTGGACCGATGTCTTCACATCCAACAATGCTAAATGCAAAGACATCGAGAAATACACTGACTACGAATACAACCGCGAATCTTCATCTTCAGAGTGGTGCATGCTCCTGCGCTCAAGTGCCTACTATTATCAGCCTCTGGATCTAGAGAAGTTGGATAAGAATGGTCAAGGCAAAGATTTTTGGGTGGATTGGGAAGTATCCAATGCTTACCGGGAAGCTTTTAGTTATCGGCATTAAAAATTAAAGGACCCACGGAGAGTGGGTCCCTTTTGAAATTATGCTGATATTTTTACTTGAGTTTCAAATAAGAGTTGTCAATTTCTTCAAGGAGATCGCCTAATGATATAGAACGATCGATTTCAATCCCAGCTGATATGTCTTTAAAACTTTGAAACACATAACAATTTGCATTTATTTTGGCCTTAAAATTACCTTCTTCATAGGATAGGACGAACATAAAATCTTCAGTTAGGTAACTTCCTGTATGCTTTTGAAATTCTCCAACCTTGATCGTTGATCCTTTGCTGATTCGCTTGTTCTGCTCTTGAGGAGTCATTCCATCGTAGGAGGTTCTACAGATTACGCTCTTGCCCCTTGAATTTAAATGATTATAAAAAGGATCTTTAAAAATAGGGCTAGATTGAAAAAAGATATCCGCAGCTTTGATATCACGTTGTAGTTCAAGCTCGACATCTGCCAAATCCACTAACTCAGTTTCTAACGGTTGAGTAGAATTTGCCTGAGCTAGATTCAATGATATCGCAAGCGTCATAATTGGTAAGGAAAAAATTTTCATAAAGTCTCCTGAGGAAATTATTAATTCTATTTCATATCTCTGCACTTGAGCTGCCAAGATATGCAGAGATAAACTATCTAAATTGCGAAGGTCGTTTGTTTTAGACTGACTAGCTTTTGGTCAGTGTAAAGAACATATACACTAAATTTTAATCAAAAAATTGACAGTTAAGACACCGCTCTAACCAGCCGAAAAGAAAGCATGAAAATGCCTAAGTTTGAAGTCCATCCTCAGGGCCTTCAAGAATTCAGAAAACATGCCATTCATCTCACGGGTTCTTCTCTTGGTGTGTTAGTCTTCGCCCTTCTTTTTAGTTGGACATCACTTTATTTTAAGTGGCTTGATGGTCACTACATTTCACTATTCATTTTGCTCATAGGCCAGTTTGTCATTTTGTTTTTATGGAGCCTGAAGATGGATATTCGCCACCGCCTGGTCGATCTCTATCCGGATGAAAAACTACCTCATGGCTTGTTTGCCACCCTCACATATTTCATTATTCCCTTAGGCGTTTTTTCCTATGGATATCTTCTATGGAAAGAAAAGACACCTAAGCAACCTATACCATGGTTTTTTAAAAAATATAAAACTCTGGTTTCCGCATCTGTCGCCTGTCAGACTTTGCTTTTTCTTTTGGCCATTGGTCATTCCTCACCGGGCCCGCTGTATTACGCAAGTTCGCCTACTGTGCAGTTTTTCCAAAAGATGACTGAAGACTGGAACTTCTCAAAAAAAGAGGGGGAGCGACTTAAATCTCTTTCAAAAACGGGTCACCTCCCGCGTTTTTCTGAGAAGGCCTTTAAATACTCCATGTCTGCATCAACTTTTGCTCATATGCACGAGACTTACTTTAATGAGTATCATCAATATAAAGTTTCAAACCGAATTCCCGCCAGCGAGAAAGAGCGTCTGAATGTGGATGCTTTTTTGCACTCGATGGATCTCATAGCAAATTGGAAAACTGATTACTGGTGGGTCGCCAAAAGAAATCCATTCGTGGTTGTTCTGCCGGCATCCATTCTTGAAATGTCAGTGATTGGAGTTCTCTATGCTGATGGTGAAAACGTCGCTAAGATGAAAATTATGAGTGAATATGACCGCATTTCACTTGAGCTCTTAGAACTTTACCCACATCTGGAAGAGACCAAAACTTTTAGGAGTAAGTTAGTGGGCTCAGAAGCTTATGCAGAATATTTGATGGCCAAAGATAGTTTCTTTTTAAATAAACTTAGTCAGCTCTAAATTACCCTTACAATTAATTCTGGAAAATGAACTTAGAATCTCAACATGAATTCTGCACCAACCGCAGTGGTTTCAGGGCGAAACTTCAATAGGGCCTGAGTAAAGACACCCATGCTAGCAAGGTTTTTCAAGCTTGATGGGAAGTAGGAAACCGTGGCACGACCTCGGTGAGGGAGGTTATTGTTAAACTTCAATGTATCGGTCTGGCGACCTTTTTGGTCCCAGTCCACAGTCACAATTGAGCCTACCATCCAGTTGTCATTAAAGCGGTAATTTACGTAAGGTCCACCACTCACAATCATGGTTTGATAGTTCGTTACGTTTCTTCCACAAAATTGCACATCACAAACTGTTCCATCTGGAAAAACCACTTGAGATTTAGAAACGTTATCTTTGTAGTACATACGATAGGCCTGGGCCATGACACCAACGTTCCAGCGCGCTGAAGGAATTTTGAATGAAAAGCTCTCAGAAATAACCCATCCAGCGGTCATATCTTGCTGACGAGAAATAACTGAAGTAGGTGCTTCATAAGAAATTGTCGTGAATAGTGTCCCCACGCTAAAAGTAACAGCAGGAGCGTTTACATAAGCCCGGGCATTAAAAAATTGATTATCTGGTTTGTTCAAATCCCCATTTGGGTTTTGAACTTCTTTAGTATAACCGTTACTCACGGCCAAACTTACTCCCGCACCCCAGTTTGAATTGATCTGGTGACGAAGGTTGACGGCATGAAAACTCTGCAAAGGTGCGCGACCTGATTTCTGTTCAGCTCCAGCACCTGCGCCTTGGAACACGTTATAAGTCTGGTTGCCGTCTCCAGCAAGAGTAGGCCCAAGGAACTGTTGATAGTAAGTGAAGGTTGTATCTTCAACGATCTTGCGACCAAGACCTTTTTGCGGCATTTTGATGGAGAGCACGTTCCCACGGGGAATATTCTGGTTATTATTTTGAATATTTCCCACGTTATCAAGCTGATTATTTTGATTACTGGCAATAATCTGAGCGTGCGAGCCAAAGGCAAAAACACTGGCGGCAACTGCGGTAAGAATCTTTGAAGTTAGTTTCATAGTGTTTTACCAGTTGCCGATTTTGTAAGTGCCAAGTTGTTAATTCCATCAAGCTTATCTCGATCAGTTAAAAACTCTTTTAAGTTATTAATCACAGTCATGCGTTGTGTGGATTCGATATCTTTGCCTAAACGGTTCATGATCTCTTCTCTGATTCCTACGTATTCAAGAGTCAAGTTATGCACCAGTGTCTCGTACATTAAAGATGATTTCGCACGGGCCCCAAGCTCAGCAGATGTATACATCTGCCCAGTAGCATCGTGCTTGATCATAAGTGCAAGCTCTTCACGCTTAGCTGAATAAACACTCTGAAGAATCCAAACTGTATTTCTCACTGACCAGATATACATGTTTAGACCCATGTTTGATGCTTCTTCTGCTTTTGAATTCTGCAAGAAGAGAATCTCCCACTGGCGCTTCATGTAAGTCCGGAACTCTTTAGTGTTATATACATCTTTTTGTTTGAATAAATCTGAGTTGGCCTCAAGGTTTTTCATCACTGAGCCGAACTCTTTGCGCGACTTAGAATAAAAGTCAGCAAGTTTAGCAATCTTCTCGTAGCCTTCTGGCTTTTTGAAATCTTTGTAGCGCCATGAAAGAGTGTTAGTCATCTCTTGCATGAAAACAAACGAGCGACCCACATAATAGTCACTGCGCTTTTGTTCTTGATCCTGATCGAGCATCACATAGATCTGATCGAGGGTGAAGCGGGCCATACGGTCCCAAATGTAGAGCTGAAGCTGCTGAGTGCGGTTAAACTCATTGAAAAGATACTGCTTCATTTTCGCTGAAAGATTTGGATTTTCTTCTCTCATTTTTGTAATGAGATTATTGTAGCGCTCAAGCTCTTCCCAAGTACTCTCCACCTGCATAGGGAAGTTGTATTGAGTTTCAAGTTGCTCTAGGCGACCCATGCGGGAAGCGTATTCGATGTTTTCTTCGTAAGCGATCTGAAGCTGTTTGAAGTTACTCATGCGTTCAGACCAGCTTTGGTTATTCACTGGACCCACGTCAGTTGAAACCAGCATATTGAGAATGGCCGGTTTATAGCTTTGAGTTTTACCGTCTCCAAGTTGCACTAAAAGGGGCTTCGCAGGATCGGTTGTTACTGGGCTCGCGAAAATAATATTATTTAATACACTTGCATTCACTGTTGAAACTGAGTCTGAGGTTTGAATAGGAGCAAGGGCAGGAGTAGAAGTTGTTTCAAAAGTAGCTTTGGTGGTACTCGCCACCGCTTCACTATTTGTCATTTCGTTAAGAACCACGGGAGCTTCACGATCAATAATGCTGCTGATACCAGTTTTTACGTCAAGATAGGCCGTGCGAACTCTCCCCACTGCAGTCATGGCATGAGGATTCATAGGCATGGTAATAAAATAATAAGTAAACGGTCCATAAACGGCCAAGGCCACAGAATATCCAAGATTATTCTTAACAGTTTGGAAAAACCAAATAACTTTGCCAATAGTATACTTATACACCAGACCGTTAAAATTATTCATGGGGCGTGCAAGGAAACGGGCAAGGAAGTTGCCGCCATTTTTCTTCATCAAGCTTAGTTTGAGCTTGGCCTTAGAGATTTTATGAGCTCGAGTTTTCGTATTAATAACTTTATTGAGAGTCTCTTTGTAGTTGGAAAAAACCAAATGGCGCTCATCCCAAGTGAGAACGGGATCCATTTCTGTTTTTAAAATCTTGTTGTAGATATTGGTGATCGCTGGATCATCGGCCCCATCTTTGATCGCCAAACGCAAAAGATTAGATTTATAAACTGTATAGAGGAATGTTTCTACAGAGTGAACTAGCTCCGTGCGAGATTTTCCTTCACTTGCCTGACTGTATTCAAGACTTAAAAAATTATAAAGATGATTTAAAATTGGGCAAGTGAGATCCATTTCTAAGTTATCAACAATAGTCACTCTCAGGGCTTCCATATCAGAAGTGAAAGTGTGCTCACCTTGAATATTGAAGTAATCAAAGCGCTCAACGTTGGTCTCACCGTTTCTGAGCATGCGACGGATCACGTATCCAGTTCCACCAAGAATCATCCCAAGAGAGAGACGGGCATTGATGCCTTCATCTTGGTACTCAAATCCAGAATATCCCTCGTAGTTATTAAAGGTTTGAACAATCCCGTCAATGGAATAGAGCTTACTGCCACCGTCTTGGAGAACAGTCTCCAAGAAGGGGAAGAGCTTCTGAATATCGGCCGTTAAAAGTTCAAGTCTCATGGACCTATCCTATTACTGTTGTTGCTGCTGTTGCGTTTGATTGTAACTATTTCCTAAGGAAATAGTGCTCAAAATCGGACGCAATGTGATGGTGCGCGAGAGATCAAGCTTACGGGCAAAACTTACTCCGTAGAACTGATGATTTCCGATCGCCATCAATGCTTCATAATCGGGAGCCGCTTTTTTCAAAGCTTTCATAATTTTTGGGCCGTAGATTTTGAGTTGAGCTTGGTTAGCACTTGGAAGTGCCGAGCGAACTTCATCCCATGAAACTTCTAGACCCAATTCCTTAGCAAAGAGAATGTTTTTAGCATTCTCTAGAGCAGGAATAACCTCTTGAAGCGTTTTTACTTTTACTTGGTTAGAATTTGGCATCATGTAACCAAAGAGAGAGCCATACTTATTAAGAACAGCATCGTATTCTTTGCGTGATCCGTTAATTCCATTTCTGACTTCAGTCACAAGGGGTGAATAGAAGAAAGGAACAATTCTATCGGCCAGACCGTAAAGTGGCTGACGCTCTACCGAGATATCAACTGAGAGACCTTCTAGAGAAGCCGCAGAAATACCTAAAAAGTTTCCGTAGAAATTTAAAAAGTAAGCTTGAGCGATAGCACCATCTGAGAGTGCTTTAGCTTCCATTTTTGTTGTCTCTTCAATCTGATGGAAGTGAATAACTTCATGTCCAGCAGTGTAGATTTGAGTCAACGGATCTAGTTCTTTACGTATCCAGATAAAGATATCTGAATCGGAGAAGAGACCGTGAGACTTACGTTTCTTAGCAAAACATTCACCCGCATGATCTTGAGCTGAGAGGTGATTCTCGCGGATCGTTTTTGTATTCAAAATCGAGATACGATTTGGAGTTAGATCACTTGAAAAAACTTGTTCAAGGGTTAAGCCTTGCTTCTTGGCGAATTGCTCAAGGTTGTACTTGGCATAGGGCATGGCCGGCATAAGTTCGATCAAGTCTTTAACTGAGGCACGTTTTGTACCCATGATTTCATTCATGCGGGCCAGGAATGGAAAATTAGCAAAATGTT
>CAMDDI010000045.1 GCA_945890905.1 Bacteriovorax stolpii | reverse complement strand
TATCATTCCGGCCATTGCTATCTTTTTTGTTCACGTGGAAACAAATTTTTACATGCAGTATGCCTACTTCTTTCGCTCGGTAGATAATAAGGCCAATCTACCTCTACTCAAAAAGAATATGGAAGGCATTCATCAAAGTCTGCGCTCTTCCTTAGTTTCTCTTCTTAAATTTCAAACTTTTGTCACTTTAATCCTGTGGTACTTTTCTCACGATATTATTGTCTTTCTTAATCTTCCAAGTCTGATGATTCCCATCTTCCGGTATGGACTGATTGGTGCTTACCTTCAGGCCCTTTTTATCTTTTGTAATATTGTGTTGCTTTATTTCTTGGCGGAAAAAGAAGTTTTAAGAAATTACTGTATTTTCTTCTTTAGCAATATGATCATCTCTTGGATTACGGCCTACGGAGAATTTAAGTACTACGGTCTAGGATATGCGGGAAGCTGCTTTATCACTTTAGTTGTCTCCTACATTACTCTTAATAAGCGACTGGCCATGATTGATGTTTATACCTTTATGGAACAGCCCATTTCTCAACGGAGCACTCTTAATATAACATGAAGTATTTAATTATGATTTTACTTACATTCGCCTGTTCAACACCTTCTTCTAAGCAAATTGATGCCTGGGGCATTCAGCTACAAAAATATGAGGCACCTTACGATCTTAATAGGATTAAAAATGCTCCCGTGAAAATGTGGGTCATGGATTACTCTTTTGATGGTGATCATGAATTCACTCCTCTTGAAGTAGAGCTTATGAAAAATGAGGGAAGTAAAAAAATTATCAGTTACTTAAGTATTGGCGAACTTGAAACTTACCGCTTCTATTACCCGACTGTGACTAGCAAGGTGAAAGGTGCTATTAATCCACTTTGGAAAAATAATCTCACGGCCAATTTTTGGGAAAAAGAGTGGCATAACATCATCGTGGAACAATACCTACCAAAAATTGTACACGCTCATTTTGATGGAGTCTTTTTAGATGTGGTTGATGCTTTTGAAAGATTCAGTGATAAAGCTGCCAAAGCAGAAGAGATGGCCGATCTTATTATCGAAATCTCCCGCAAGGCTCGCAGTTTGAATAAAAACTTTATCGTCATTCTACAAAATGGACTTCAAATCCGTCGCTACTTGAAAGATCCAGAGCGATTGATGGAAGCCATTGACGGGGTAAATTCAGAAAGTACTTTCTTTGCTGGGGCACAGGAAAAAGATAATGCTTTTAAAGAAAATCCTCAGGCCCTTGAGGATATTATTTTTTATCAAAAGCATTCAAAATTTGTCTTGAGTCTGGAATATCTTGAAAAGCCTGAGCTTATGAAAAAATATTTTGAGTATGCAAAGCTAATTAAAGTGATCCCACTTGCAGCTGAAAAAAATCTGAAAGGGTCACTTTCATTCCCCGAATCAAAATAGCCCTAGCGATTGCCGTTTATCTCGCCCTTAGGTTTCTGAGAAACTTGAATCTTAATCTCAGAAGCTGGACGGGTAGCTCCATGCTCGCGACGGAACATTTTCTTAATGGACGTATCACTTTGGGCAGTTTGACGACAGGTATCAGCAATCTTTAATTTATCAGCGCATTTAACACAGATCCATTCTGCTTCAGTTGTAGGGTTGTGATGAAAATAGAGTTCCACATCAGGACGGACCTGCTGGCACTCTTCACAGTAGTTTCTTTGTTCTTGGTGAATGATCGACTCTGTGACCTTTTTCTTAGGCACATTTTCTCTCACATTCGGATCTACTGGTTTAGGGGTCGCCCTAAGCCCTGCTTGGAGGAGTTGTTCTTTTAAGCTTTTCATAACCTAAATATACCGCAATTTTTATCTCTGACAAGGTCTCTGTAAGAAGGTCTCTTGACCACGTAAAATCTGACTGTCATAATCGGCCCCAGACCTATAAGAACTTGGAGTCCATATGAAATTCATCCTTTTATCCTTAGTTATCATCTTGAATTTACCTATGCTGGACTGCCGGGGAATTTAATTTATGAAAGGCAAAATTTTAAGTTTCGTTCTCCTTTTTTCCTCCCTTATTCTACAAAGTTGTTCTTCAGTCCCTGGAGCTAAAACACCTTCAGATAAAGATATTAATGAAATGTCCCTGAAGGCTTATGAAGAGGTAAAATCGAAATCTAAAATTTCAACCAATGCAGAATGGACCGCCATGCTCAATCGTGTGGCCCCACGGATTGCGGCTGCATCAGGTGAAAATTTTAAATGGGAATGGATGTTGATTGAAAGTCCTGAAGTGAATGCTTGGTGTATGCCTGGTGGTAAGATGGCCGTTTATACGGGAATTATGCCAGTTCTCAAAAATGAAGCTGCTCTAGCAGCTGTTCTAGGCCATGAAGTGGCCCATGCTACCCGTCGCCATGGTCAGCAGCGATACGCCCGTGCGGCCAAAAGCAACATTATTGGAGCTGTTGCCGGTGGTGCTGCCATTGTAGCAGGGCAAATGCTCTGCAAGACTGAAACTTGTAAATTGCTCTCTGGTTTAGGCGGAGCCGCAGCTGGATTTGCAGTGGCATTCTTTGACCGTAAATTTTCTCGTGGGGATGAAACCGAGGCCGATAAGTTTGGACAAACCTATATGGCCCAAGCTGGTTATGAACCGTCAGAGGCCATCAAGTTATGGGAGAGAATGGGTGCCGCTTCGGGAGGCAAGGGCCCACCTGAATTTATGTCTACCCATCCCTCAGATGTGACTCGAAGAAAAAACCTCTCCACCTGGCTGCCTGAAGCCGAAAGCGTGTATGCTAGATCTCCTCAGAAGCATGGGCTAGGCGAAGACATTCATTAGTTAATTAAGTTCTTTTAAATTTCTTTCGCCCGCTGAGCGTGCTCTGCCACGTTTTTGCGGGTTCACTTAAGCTCTCCCTACCTAAAGCTTCCCTGAATATTGATCAGCAAATTAAACAAGAAGCTATGTCAGCATTGCAAACGGCCCATCTCGAAGGAATGAGTGATCTAGACATTCACGTATATCTCTCTGGTGAAGTCTACTCTGCTGAGGCTTTGGAGCTGATTGAATCAGCTCTCAGCGAAGCCATGCTTTGAGACTTTCTTGATATTTTGCGCGGTCTTTAAGTGAGGCCAGTGCCATGGCCTTTAATGAACTCTCCCGAGCAGCATGAGTCAGTTTGAGTCTTCCCTGAGCTATGGCCAGGTTATGCCAGGCCATGGCAGATTGAGAGTGAGCTATCACCGCTCGTATTAAGTACTTTTCTGATTCTTTAAATTCCTCCTGACTAAATTTCACGTTTCCCATTCCCAATAAAGCCGTGAGGCTCTTGGGCCACTTTTCAAGGATCGCTAAATAACTTTTTTCAGCTGCTAGAAGTTTACCTGTCTGTTCAAGGCCTGCCGCCCCTTCGGAATGTGCGAGCTCATTGGCAGTAGGGGAGAGTTTCCCTGGCTCCAGAACTACCAGGGCCCAGTTTCCTCCAAGAATAAAACTTCTCTCAAAAAAACGCATATCTGATTTGTCGTTTTTAGTCGATCCTGAATGAAAAATGATATCTGGGCCATCTAAGTTATAACCCGTGGCCACAGAATAATGCCACTGAGGCAGAGATTCAAAACCCAGATTTTGAAACACCAATACGGGATTTCCCAGAGAAATTTCTTTTAAAATAGATTGAAGATCAGAAACTCTCACTGCGAGCATTCCCTGCCGGCGAGTGGCAGTGATGAGGTCAGTCTGAAAAGTACCTTCTTTCTTTGGTGTCATCATCTGAGAAACGAGCTCGTCCACATTTACCGGGTGTGAGGCGTGCTCCAGCATCATGGCCAGAGATGCCGGGCCACAATGATTTTTTGTCTGAGCAATAAAGGGAACCCCCTGGACTTTGGCCTTACTAGGCAAATCAGGATGAACTTTCACGAGAGCATCAGTTTGGGGGGTGCGGGTAGCACAGCTCGAAAACAGCACTACCCCTAAAAGCAGGAGAAGCTTCATATTAAATGCGTTTTGCAAAATAAATGATGAGGATGACAATCAGAACAATGATTAGAATGCCTGCAATACTCCCCCCAGCTGTACCGTGATCAATATCTCCAGCAAGCTTGTTTAATTCAGCATCTGAAAGTGTGAGCACACGAATTTGGGCTTCTTCTGGGGTTACACCCAGCTTAATCAGCTGATCTTTTACATCAGTTCGACTGAGAAAATGAGCGACTTTGTCCTGATTCTGAGTGCGGGTCATGTATGTAACTGCATCCCCGGTAGTGATCATTCCCGTCTGGGCGTGCGATTTCATGATGGGAAATTCAGTGAGTGAGAATGAGATCATCAGGCAAAGCAGCATGCGAATAGCGAATTTCATGGGACATCCTTTTCTTAAAGTTACCTTCAGACCCAATGAGAGAATTGCAATATATAGACCAGAATAAGGACGATATTAGGGTGATTAGAGAGGGGGTCAGGGGCATTACTCCCGTTTTTCCCAGGGGAAAAATGATCTCTAAGAGCTAAAAAAAGGCCAAAAATGTGTTTTTTCCTAGGAAAATGTACTTTTTTTAAAAATCTTTGAGTCTTTTTGTTGATTTAGTGTGAACAATCAACAAGACTATATTTATCACTCAAAGTTGGAATGACCTCAACTTTTTATAAACCGATCCTCGGAGGATTTATTTATGGCTAAGAAAGTAACAAAGAAAGCTGCTCCAAAAAAAGCTGCTACTAAGAAAGCTCCTGCTAAAAAAGCTACTGCTAAAGCAGCTCCAGCTAAAAAAGCTACAGCTAAAAAAGCTGCTCCAGCTAAAAAAGCAAAATCTGCTCGTAAGCCAAATGCTGCGTTCATGACTGCTTTAACTCCATCTGAAGCTCTTGCTGCTGTAATCGGCGCGGCTCCTTCTGCACGTACTGAAGTTGTTAAAAAACTTTGGACATACATCAAGAAGCACAATCTTCAGAACCCTAAAAACAAAAGAAACATTCTTGCTGACGATAAACTTCAAAAAGTTTTCGGAAAGAAAGAAGTTACTATGTTTGAACTTGCTGGCCTTATCGGTAAGCACCTCAAGTAGTCTTTTAGAATTTCTAAAAAATTGGGCCAGTCGTAAGACTGGCCTTTTTTTTTGCTCATCAGTGATAAAGGAGCTAAGATGCTCCCCATATGCGTATCCTTGCCCTTCTAAAAGCTGTACAGGCCATCTGCTCAGATTTGGATATCGTTAATCAACAATTACATAAAAAAGAAGTTTAAATGTCCTCTGAAACAAATGTCACAAATTGGTCTGATCTCAACTTATCTCCAGAAATGCTCGATCTCATTGAAAAAGCTGGTTACAAGGCTCCCACCCCCGTTCAAGAAAAAGCTATTCCCTTAGTCATCGCGGGCCACGACGTTCTGGTGTCGTCTCAAACCGGAAGTGGAAAAACAGCAAGCTTTGTTATTCCTACGGTTGAGCGCTTCAAAGGCAAAAACGGAACCTACATTCTGGCGCTTTCTCCAACAAGAGAGATTGCCCAGCAAACTGGTGCAGTGTTTGAGACCTTCGGTGCTCCATTTGGTCTCAGAACTGTGGTCTGTATTGGTGGTGCTTCAATTCCTTTGGAAAAAGAGGCCCTGGCTTCTTCACCTCATATCATTGTGGCCACTCCCGGCCGATTAGTAGATCACCTTGAGCGCGGAAACGTATGGCTTGATTTTATTCAATGCTTAATTTTTGATGAAGCCGATCGTATGCTGGATATGGGTTTTGCTTCTCAAATCGAAAAGATCTCAGAACAAATTCCCAAAGAGCGTCAGTCCCTGATGTTCTCTGCCACCTTTGCACCTAAAGTTGAAAAGCTGGCCCGCCAGGTGATGAGAGATCCCAAGCAAGTCACCATTGAGAAAGCTGAAGGATCAGTTCCTAAAATTGATCAGCGACTCTTCTGGATGGAAGAAGGCAAGAAGCCCAGTGCTTTGGTGAGACTTGTAAGAGAAGAGCCAGGGACAGTGATTATTTTTGCTAAATCTAAAGAGCGTGTGTACCAAGTTTGGCGCTCTCTTGAGGATAAAAAGATTGCAGCGACTTATATCCATTCGGATATTCCGCAAAAAGATCGTGAAGCCGCTATTGCTGATTTTAAATCAGGAAAATTTCAAGTTCTCGTTGCTACTGATGTTATGGGACGCGGAATTGATGTGGATGATGTTGCCCATGTCGTAAATTATGACGTTCCTCGTGAAGCCGAAGATTATATTCACCGGATTGGCAGAACTGGTCGTCGTGGTAAAACCGGCATGGCCACAACCTTTGCAATTCCAGTCAAAGATGAGCAAGGCATTCGTGCAATTGAAAAATTGCGAGGAATTAAATCTCCTGAAAAACCCGCACCTTCTGCTGCTCATCAGGGGCAAAGTAAGCCGAGAGGTCAAGGACCGCAAAGAGGGAACGATCGGGCTAGAGATACACGTCCGCGAGATGTAGGTCCGCGGGACGCACGTCCACGAGATGATCGACCTCGGGATGAACGTCCAAGGGAAGCACGTCCGGCCCATTCTCCGAAAGTCTCTAGGCCAGAATCTGCCAGTGTGGTTGCTCTTCCGGAAGCTGCTAAACCTAATAAGATTGTGAGTTTTTTTAAAAAGCTCTTCAACAAATAAGGGCTTTAATAGAAATGGATATGGGTCGCCTATCTTTGGCCTTAAAAATGATCTCAGAAGAGTACAAACTCTCAGATGCAGAAATTTCTATCTTAAGCCATAGGATGATGGCCGATGATGTGGAGTTTGAAAGAATCTGGGAGTTATACAAGAACAAGGCGCGTAAATTTTCTGGTGGTGTAGATCGATTTAAGGAGTTACTCTTAGAACTACTGAGGTAATGAATGAAGATTTTTTCACTTTTTTTGGTTTTAGGAATTCTCTGCTCTTGCGCGACTCCGGGTAAAGTTCGCTCAGCAAAATCATTGGATATTGAAGAAGTTAATGCTGATGAAACTACTGCCGAAGCTCATGCCCGCATTTTGAAATTTACTTCTCTTTATGATCTGCACTCTTTTTTCTACACTAAAAAAATTATTCTCGATCCTCAAGCTGAACCTCATTCTCATCCGGTTCTGACTCTCAACACTCGTTATGCTCATTCAACCGAAAAACTCATGTCACAACTTTTGCATGAAGAGCTACATTGGTGGATGGAAATGAATACCCATAAGGTTGAAGTGGCCATGCCAGATTTTCGTAAAGCTTTTAAGAACACGCCCAAGATTGATGGAGCTAATGATCCCAATGCAACTTATCGTCATTTGATTATTTGCTGGATGGAATATATGGCCTTGGAGAAATACTTCGGTAAGGATTCGGCCCGAAAGACCATCACTCATTTTATGAAAAAAGAAAAACGCTTCCCTTGGATTTATCAGAAGGTTTTAAATGACCCTCAGAAAATTCAAGATATTGTGGGGAAGCATAAATTTATCCCAGAAGAGCTCTTCCAACGTATCACCATTGTGCGATAGTTTTAGACACTTTTTCCCCATGAAATGCCTAGTTTATAGACACCTATCTTCTCTTGGTGTCAGAATTTAGAGAAGTGATTCGCCTCTCTGAATATGATAATATGGCATGGAATGGATGTTTCAACTTATTACATTACCACTCTCACTACTGCCGTGACCAAAATTGGTCCCGTGTTGGCCTTTATCCTGGTAGGATATTTTATTTTTATTAAGATGCCCTTCCTGTTTTTTCTCAACAGTATGAAATCAAATCGCCAGAGCATGCCCACGAGCATGCAAGACCACTTGGACTTTGATCAGATAAAAAAAGATCAGCTTAAAACTCAAGAGCAAGATTTCAAAGAAAGAATGAAAACTCTTGGCGCTCCGAAAACTGAGGCGAAAAAGGAGCACAAGAGCGAGCAGAAAACAGAACAGAAGCAAGAAAAGAAAAAAGAAGTTCCCAAAAAAGAGCGCCCTCAGGATTTTTCAGCTGAAAACCTCTTTGAGTTAAAACCCCATCAGGCTTTTACTAAAAATGAACTTCGTAAAAAATATCATGATCTTTTAAAAATGAATCATCCGGATAAAGTAGCATCCCTTGGTGCGGACTTTAAGAAACTTGCTGAACAAAAAACAAAAGACATTAATTCAGCTTATACAAAACTTAAATCTAAAGCGGCTTAGGTCTTATTCTTCGGATCAAAGATCGCAGCTTCGTGTCTGAGTTCTCCGTCTTTTTTTATTTCAATGGTGGAGCCTGTTTTATGACTAAAGATCATCGTCCCTTCGGCCTTATTCTCCGTTTCAATAGCGCAATTCTCACACTCGGTGATGCGACCTGGCTGACCTTTACGCTCTTCTAGGTTGTACTCCAGACCGCATTTTTCACATAAGGCGAGCTGCTGCTTCTTGGAAGTCACTGGGGCCTTATTTTCGATTTTAAGCCTCGCCATATTTTTGGTGTGAGTAAGTGTGCGAGAGCTGCTAGAACCGCTAATAAAGGGCATGGAGGCAGTCTTGGCACCGACTTTAAGGGGAGCAGGTTCTGGTGCCTCTTCGATAACTTCTAGATCAGTTACAGGGATATTGGCCCGCTCGCCATTTTTCAGAAAACAGGCAGCTTTTTTGCGACCCAATTCATCTGAGCTGATATTAGTGACTCTTACCACTTCATCTTTAAACCTACCTGCTATGACTTTCGCTTTGATAACTTTACTCATCCAATCATTCTAGCATAATCACGATTAGTTCAAAAATTTTAGACTATTGAAGTAGAGTATTCTTTGGCCAGGATTGAATCTGCTTTAAACATTTAGGTATAGGCTGAAAGTAACCGGGGAGTTCTCCATGCTGCAATCATTTTATTTTCTTCTTCTCATTTCAACTTCTTCTGTTTTCGCCGCCACACCCATGCTGGAAAAATATAAGAGTTCTGGCTACATGTCTCCTGTGAGACTTATCCAGGATTGTGATATTCTTTCCAATGGGGACGCGAGTATCGCCGTGAATAGAAATGGTGAAACATCTGGATACACTAAACGTGTTAACCGCTCCACGATGCTGTATATAGAAGCACTGCTGGAAGTTGCGGCCCGTGGAAAAATTGAAGAAGAAGCCGTAGGATGTGATACCGGAAATATTATTGTTAGAGGATCACTTCGGGGCAAAAAAATTGTGATTGATGAAGCTACGGATTGCTTGTCTCACTGGGTGAATAAAAGTCGTGGCACAGGAGAATTAAAGCGCTTGGCCAAAAGAATTTGTGGGTTTTAAAATTGGATTAAACCAGCATTTAGGTCGAGGATTATTCAATGTTCCTGATAAGTAACTAAGCATTCGACAAGAAACGTTAGGGTAATCTGAATTAATGCCGGAGTCAGCGGTATAAATCTCATTTAAGGCTCTTGATTCATCAATGAAAGTATTTGGGTAAATGGCCCCATAGCTCTCGATCCCTATTTTACGTATGAGTGGGTAGAGGTTGCTGGAAGAATTTGGAGAGTTTCGGAGTAGATATTCAAGTACACAAGTTCCAGCAAAGTAATCAGCTTCTCCTTCAACGGATAAATCATGCTCGTAAGTCGTTCCTGTATAGCCCGCATCTGTACCAGAGACTTTCCCTAATAGATGGCCCAGCTCATGACAAACAGCATGAACAAGTGAGGTGGGTTTAAAGTTTTTGAGAATTCCATGGGCCACTTTAATGCGTGGACCTCTCCTTGCACCCGCTGACATCTGCAGAACATTACAACTGTTACTATTTTCTGAATTATTAAATTCCACAAAAATATTCTGTTGATAACGCTTGAATGCTTTTTGTTGATAGAATTCAACAACGGAAGAAATGAGATTTTGTTTTTCTAGGATACTTTCAGTGACTTCACAATCAGAAGCGGGAAACGAATACGTGTGAGCGTATAAAGTAGGAAGGCTGAATAGGGCCATAAAGAAGCTCAACAGAAATTTCATTTCTCTTAAGTATCGATGGGTTATTCAGTTGAAAAGGCTTAAAATGAGAAGCTGTAAAAAGGTAAGTGTCTTAAAGCTTCCAAGCAAGGATGCGGCTCTTTTTCTGACCCTGTGACATATCCAGAGTCCGAATCTCGGTGGTTTTAATTTTTTCTAACTGCTTATAGAGAAATGGCAGATTCGCCTCTTTTGAAACTAGAGTTGTGAACCATCCCACTTGTTTTGCATATTGGGTACTTTCAAAAATCATCTGGGCAATAAAGGCTTTCTCCCCACCTTCGCACCAGAGTTCTGCTTTTTGGCCACCGAAGTTTAACATTTTTGAGCCAGATTTCGGTTTTCCTAAGTTCTTCCATTTGCGCTCAGTTCCTGCTTGGGCCTCTTCCAGAGAAGCATGAAAAGGTGGATTGCAGAGGGTGAGATCAAAATATTCTCCGGGTTTGATAATATTTTTAAAAATACTCTTGGAGTGAGTTTGAAGTCGAAGTTCAATACCTTTTTGAAATGAAGGATTCTCTTTTAAAACCAGGTCCAGAGATTTTAACGCTGCTTCATCAATGTCACTTCCTACTGAAGTCCAACCATATTCAGCAAAAGCGAGAAGGGGATAAACACCATTGGCCCCGGTGCCGATATCTAATATGTGGGCTTTCTTTTTAAGTGAGATCAAATCCGCAAGATGGTGAATGTAATCCGCGCGACCTGGAATGGGTGGACAGAGGTAACCTTCGGGAATATTCCATTTTGTGACGCCATAGAAGTATTTAAGCAGGGACTGATTCAGAGTTTTGACAGCATCTGGATTTGAAAAATCAATAGTTTCGTCCTTCACAAAATCCCTAAGGGCAGGAAGGCTCTGGATGAGTTCTTTCATGGGATAGCGTGACAGGTGACGGTTACGTTGATGCATACCAAAAGGTTAGGCGTCTTCGCCTAATTTGTATATATTAAGGGAATGAAAAACATCGATTTAGTAAGTTTAAACAAAGACATTGAGACATTTGTTCAAGAGAGGGACTGGGATAAGTTTCACTCTCTTAAAAACCTCTCCATAGCCTTAAGTGTGGAGTCCTCTGAACTTTTAGAAATTTTTCAATGGCTCTCGGAAGAAGAAGCCGCCAAGATTACACAGGATCCTGAGAAATTTCAAAAAGTCCAAGACGAGGTGGCCGATATCTTTGTATATCTTTTGAGAATTGTGAGTAAGACAAATATGGATCTGGAAGCCGCAGTGAAAAGTAAGATGAAGAAGAATGGGGCCAAGTACCCAGTGGAATTGGCCCGCGGGAACGCTAAAAAATACGACGAGTTTTAGAAAACAATATCAAAGACATCATAGATGTTATTGAAGAATGGGAAGTAATTGTTATTTTTCACCATCAGCTCTTCTCTTTCCCAGAAATGCAGAGTAACTGCAGTCCAGAGATATCCAAAGTCATAGCTTGTAATATTTTTGTCTTTTTCAAAAATATTTGAAGAAGGGTAGCGTGAAGTTGTGTTTCGCACTCCGGCCAAAATAGATTTCGCCTCAAGACGGATTTTTGAAGCCTCACGGATTAAGTTCTCGCGTCCCTGAGACTCTGGTTTAAAGCGCAGTGATTTTCTCACGGCCAAGGCGTGATGAATACGAAGCTCAGTGACTTTGAGCATGCCTCGGAGTTCTTCATTTTTAATTTCTGTTAGATCAGGCACTTCTTTTAAAGCCGTTTCTAGCTTAAGAATCTCTGACTCACGAATAACTGCTGAATGAGCTACTTCTTTGATAATTTTTCTTTCGTGAATTCTATGTCCTGAAGAAAGTTCGTCTTGAACATTTGAGAAACTCAAAATGGCGATGAGCTGATTTTCTTTAAAATGCTTAGTTTGAAAATCGAGAATTTTTGTCCAAACGGCTTCATCTTCTCCCAGAAGCTTAAGTCCTGCGAGAGGATCAAAGTTTAGGTCTAAGTCACTATTGAGACACACGTTCCAATCAAATAGCCAGTTTCCCAATTCTTGACCACTCGTGAAATTGAAGTGTCCACGAATTCCTTCTGGATGAAGCAGCTTCATATCACTGGCCCGGGCTCTTAAATAATCAGTTAAGAAAAGTGGAACATCTGCGTCCATTCCCACCCAGTAACTTGTTTCAGGGTAGTACCATACATCACGATGATTTTTCTCTTCTTGCATAAAGGTCATCATATGGAAAAAGTTCTTATTTCCATACATCGGGACATTGCTATCCTCTAGGCCATAGAACATTACCGTATGAGGAAGAACACCTACATCGGCAGAAGCATAGCGCGGAAGAAAGTTAAAGTTTCCCCACTTCGGATCAATTTGATTGGTAGATACATGCACTTTGGTGAAGAGCTTCTTGCCTTCTTTTTTCATTTCAGCTGCTGCAATATCAATCCATGCAAGAGCGCGCTCATAATTCATGGCCGTAAATTCACTTGTTCCAATTTCCATGGTCATGAAATCATAGTCTAGAGCTTTATTGAGCATGTGAATGCTCTTTAACAAAGCTACCTTATCGCCTCTGCCAGAGAGGGCTTCAAACATCGGTACCAGTTTAAAACTATTCTGCTGCTGAAATGCGGCCCCTAGAGACACGCCTCGGGTGATGCCAAGATTTTTAGCGAGAGCGAAAGGTTTTTTCAGAGAGTTTTTTTGCTTGGTCCATTCGGGTCTCATGAGACTTAAATCTAGAACGTTTTGTCTATTGCGGGCAAGCCAGCGAACCATATCTAGGGCAATCTCTTCATCTCCTTCAAGAAAACCTTTTACCCATTCATTGGGATGGAGAGTGTGAAGATGGAAGCCGCGCTCTGGAAAAGCGGGATGCCACTCGAAAGTTTTCCCGCAGTGACTGAGGGCCTGCTGCTCGGTAGGTGAGATTTGCCAGCGTGGATGAGGGAAGAGGAAGCCCATTTTGAAGAGTGCGTGATAAAGAGTGCTCACATGCTCATTGGCCGTACTTTGAACCACTAAATGAATATTTGATCCATTACATTGGACTTGCACTTGGTTGGTTTCAGAATCGGTATTTCTCGAGAAGGAAAGAGAGTGTTGGTTCCAGTTGGCCTTCTTTTGGATGAGTATTAAATCTGAAGAGAGTGTCTCGTCAGAGCCTGTCCATTTTCTTACACTGTAAGCTGATGCCATGATGGGTAAAAGGGCGATAAAAAACAGGGGCCATTTTTTCATGAAATGCCTTATCTTAAAACTTTGGTAGAATAATCAGGATAACCTCCTGATGGATTCGGGAAAACTCGGCAAGTTTCTCCGATAATAAGAGGGACTTTATTGCCGATAGAGTGAGGAAAAAGTGTCAAAAATTCTTATACGCCCTATAGAGCTTGCAGATGAAATTCAGGTGGCCAGTTTGATACGGGAGGTTATGCCTGAGTTTGGTGCTTCGGGCCCGGGCTTTGCCATGATAGATCCGGAAGTGAGTCACATGGCCCAGGCCTACGCAAAACCTCGCCATGCCTACTTTGTGGTGGAAAGAGAGGGGAAGATTCTGGGTGGGGGTGGAATTGCGCCGCTGATAGGTGGCGATAAGTGCACTTGTGAGCTTCGGAAGATGTATTTCAAAAAAGAGCTTCGGGGGTTGGGATTTGGGCAGAAGATGATGGATCAGTGTTTAGTGAAGGCCCGAGAGTTTGGGTATAAACAGTGCTATCTAGAAACTTTAAAACTAATGGCTGATGCACGAAAACTTTATTTAAAAAATGGATTCGGTATTTTAGAAGGACCAATGGGCACAACTGGGCATTTTGGTTGTGACCATTGGTATTTAAAAAATCTTTGAATCAATTAAGGACAGAAGTAAGAAGTTTATTCAACACAACTAAAACCACTTTCCTTTTTCCATCCATAAACTTCTTGTGGGTCATACAATGGGCCAACTTTATTCCATCCTAAGGTATAAGCAGAACTTTCGTATCCAATAATGAGTGTTTGATCTTTATTAAAAGTAAAAGTCTGGGTGTGAAGGCCAGTTAAAGGTTTATCCCAACTAGTTACAGTAACGCCAGCGTCCCATCTTTTTGCATTAGCTCTTATTCGAATTTGTGATCCGTCTTGATTTCGAGTAATTTCATAAACCATTTCACTAGAATCGTCAGTTGTTGCACCCCAGCTGTTTCCATTTGGAGCCACCATAATTCCATGGTAATCCGATCGTTCAGGGTGAGACATTTTTTGAGTCCTGCAATTAGAAAACTTCGAAACCAACACGATCTGAAAAACCGCATCTCGCACTAGTGCGTGTTGACGACCAGTAATCTTAATTTCTAAAGGCCCATTATTCTCAGGAATTTTTGGCACATTAGGATTCTCAATGTCTTGAGCAGCCAGAACTTTTAAGTAATTATTACCAAATACTCTGCTAGCAACTTCATAACGATTGGCTTCCAAATCAATGAGAAGCAAGAGCTCCATTGCAGCTAAGATGACCTGATCTTTTTTTACAGCTTCTCGATCAGAAATCCCTGTCTGAACCCAGCTCTCTCTGTGAAGAAGAACTTTGAGAGGACTGAATGTCGAAACCGCTGCTTTTTCAACTCCAAAATTATCTCGAGGTCTATTTGTCACAATTTGCACCAAACTCGCAGTCTGCGTCTGACCCAGACTATCTTGGAGTCTTTTAATAATAGTCCTGGCTTCATTTCGACTAGCTCTTACCAAAGCTGTTGGATTTTGATCGAGATAAAGTGAGACCTGTTTCATCGTACTCACAAAAGATTGGGCCACAGGATCTCCTCCATGCCCACCTTCATTTCCTGCAAAAACTGTCAGCGAAATCGCTGTGAGTAACAAAAATCCTAATTTTTTAATGTTCATTTTAAACTTCCTTAGTTACTGGATAAATTTGTACGGTTAAATTATAAACTTCACGTGGCTTTCCTTTCACTTCTAGCTCAGCAGTCAATTCACGTCTGAATTGGCGGATTCGCTCTTTAGCGTAGGGAATGTCTTTGGGATCCATTGCCAGGGTCATAGAAGAGAAGTCACGCACTTCTATGGGATCGTTTTCCAAAGACTCGATGGCCTTTTCTAGTAATTGCTTTTGAAATTTTTTGGTTCCAACGGTTGAAACATTATTTTCAACTTTGATGGCTTTGCCAGTTTGCTTCCATTTGCCTTTAGTTTCTTTAACAAGACCCAATTCTTTTAGACAGTCCATGGCGATGCGGACTTGCATTTCATTGGCACCTAAACGAGAGGCTAACCACTTTGGTTCAAACTCACTTCCTTCAACTTCCAATAAACTTAAAATAGCGTAGTGAATCCAGTTTGAAATAAGTTCAAAGGTAGCAAGGTCTACTTTTTGAAATTCAAAAGCTGCAGCCTTGATCGGTTTCTTCGATTTTGCATTTTGGAGAGTTAATAATTTTTGTCTCTCAACAGGTCCTAAATTTAAGCGCTCAGAAACTTTCTCACAAGCACCCTTTGAAAGGGGACGCTTGGCCGACATCACCAAAGAAAGAACCGTGTGGCTGATTCCAAGTGACTTGGCAAAAGAGCGCAAAGAATAGCTCGGATTCTTTTCACATCTAGTTGTGAACTCTTTCTGTAGTAGCTGTCTTGCCGATTGAAATTCCATTGCGTCCTATCCCGTGTTGATAGCGTAGGTATAAAATATTTGGGGATAGGTTACAATGGGTGGTGAAAACAAAGTGGTTTCAAATGATGAAACCAGCAATTATTACACTGTTAGAACAGTGCTTTGTTGGGGATAAAGGCTCGAAATGCCTACATTCGTGGGGCTTTCATATACTTCTCAAAATTAATCTCCCCGAGCATCTGATCGACTAGATCTACAATCATGACCCCGTTTAAGTGATCATACTCATGCTGAGAAATGATTGCCTTAAAGCTCTTCACCTCTTGAGAAATGAATTCGCCTTTGCGATTATAGTAACTCATATGGAGTTTTTTAAATCTTTTTACGGTTACGGTTCTGCCCGGAATAGAAAGGCATCCTTCAGTTGATTTCTGTGTCCCTTCAGCTTCGAGATACTCTATTTTTGGATTAATCACAATTGTGAGAGGAACTCGAAGTCCACTCTTCATCACAAACAGGCGCACTGATTGATTCACTTGAGGAGCAGCCAGGCCCACACCGCCGGCAACTTTCATGGTGGTAACCATATCATCAATGAGAGTTTGAAAAGCAGGGCTCTGAATTTCTTCGAGACTTACTTCGCGAGCGGTTTGCCGAAGAGTTGGATGACCAATCTGAATAATGCTGAGTTCTTTTCCGGTGCCAGCAAAAGCTGCGAGAGAAAATAAAAACAAGGAACTACTGACAAGCTGGATCATAAAATCTCACTGCTACAGGTGGGGGATGAAGATATCTTGAACGACCATTCATCCTGATGTCAATCTCTCGGAAAAAAAGTGGCCCACAATTTCATTATATGTCCTTGAGCAAGGAGATGTCATAGCTATAGCGAGAGTTAAGATGATATTCATAAGTCTTAATAGAGGAGTAACTCTCACATAAAAAGTAAAATGAAACAAAAGAGGTCAATGAGTGTGATTAGTAGCGCTTGAAGGTGACTTTCAAACAAGCACCATGAGTACTTAGATTAGACATTTGGATAGATCCGTCATGGGCTTCAGCAATTGTCTTCATTATTACAGATCCCAGACCCAAAGAAAAATCGTGAGCGTCTCGCTCTTTGACGTGTCTTCGCTCACGTCGCTTACCAAAAGATTCAATCGCCTCATGAGATAAGCCAGGACCATCATCCATGACAAAAACTTCGATTCTATCTTTGGTGGAATTCACAGAGACTTTCACCATGTGACTTGCGTATCTGGAAGCATTATCAAAAGCATTTTTAAAAAGCCGTGTGATGAGATGCTGATCACCTGCCATCATAGAATGATTTTTATCATCCAGTTGCAGTCTCCAGTTCAGATGCCCGGAGGCAACTTGGCGGTTTCTTATTTCGGATTCAAGAATTTCTTGAACATCAATAGTTTCGGTGGATGCTTTATACTTAGGGCCTTCAATAGTGGCCACAATGGTGAGCTTTTCTAAAAGATCTTTAAAGTAGCGGATATCTGAACCCATCATCTCAAAGAGTTCATCTCGGTCACTGGTTGAAATTTTATCAGAGTGATATTTTAGAGTTTCAAATGAAGTT
>CAMDDI010000044.1 GCA_945890905.1 Bacteriovorax stolpii | reverse complement strand
GTAGAATTTTCGGATCTGGTTTTTGCCATCGACTCAATCCCTGCAATTATCGGAATCACCAATGATCCGTTCCTGGTATTTACTTCCAATGTGTTTGCTATTCTTGGTCTTCGTGCACTTTATTTTGCACTCAAAGGATTTGCGGATGCTTTTCATTATTTGAAGTTTGGACTCAGTATCATCTTGATGTTTATCGGAGCGAAAATGCTTATGACTTATTGGTACCATGTGCCAGTGAGTGTCACCATGGGGGTAATTTTTGGAGTGCTGACGATCTCGGTGATTGCTTCCATCATCAGCAATAATAACAAAAAAAAAGGGGCCCGATAGGACCCCTTTAGAATTACTGCCAATTGAGATAGAGGCCTTTGGATTCTTTATAGGGAAGTGATTTTGGAGTGAGGACTAATGCTTTCACTTCATTAAATCTCGCTTCAGGAGCACATGTTCTGAAAGTGTTGCTCCACTGTTCATACTCACCATATTGAGCTGCTACTCGGCCACCTTGAGGTACCGAAGCTGGTTCACGCTGAGAGAAATTCATTAAATGATATTGTTCAGCTTTATCTACCCAGGCCAGTGTCCAGTTTGATGGTTGGGCAACTGCTTGATCAGTGCCTTTCACTACAACATTGATATCAAAACACACATCAGACTTTTGTGAACTCTTGGTGGCAGTGGCCGTGACATTTCCTAAAGCTATAGAATCACTCGCTACTTGTTGACCATTCACTGAAGAGGGTGCCCGGTAATGAGCACAACTAGCTAGAGCTATTAAATAAATTATACTTACATATTTCATTCTTCCCTCCTTGGAAGGTACTCCTCAATGGTATCACGAATGATGATCTCCATAGAGGGGGTTACTTTTTCCATAAAATTATGCTCCTCATTATTTGATTTATTTGGTACGGAAATAAAAATAACTTCAGGAGTGTTTTATGTTCAATAGGTTAGCATTACTCGGACTCGTTCTTTTATTCGCATGCAGCGAAGCAAAGGCGCTGAGTTTGTCTTATCTATGGGGTAACACTTTTAGAAATGATTTAGGTTACAAGCGTAAAAAACTCACTCAAACCCTTGAGCATTTTCAAGTTTGGGAATATGGAAACGTATTCTTTTACTATGATTTGACTGAGCCGTTTTCTCATCAAAACGGAAATGATGAGGGGGGTTATCCCAATCAGTACTTTGGCGGAATGGCCCCCACTTTCAGTCTTAGTAAAATGACCGGAAAAAAATGGGAAGCTGGGTGGATTAAAGACGTATCCATTCGCCTTGAATGGGAAAATGGATCAGGAAACGGTTCAAACAACTTCCGAAATTATTTCTACGGCCTTCAGTATGACTTAGCTGTTCCTGGTTTTGATTTTGTATCAATTAATACAGTTCTTCGTGATAACCCTCGTGCCGCAGGTGTAGGAACTCAGATTGGGGCCTTCTGGCAATCCACATGGGATTACGGTCCTTGGCGCCGCTTTAAATTCACTGGATTTATCGCGGCTTCTCCTTGGGATGGTGACATCAATGTAGATCAAAGAGAAAAATTGAAAAAAATTGGCGTAGTTTTTGATAAACATGCGCGCTTTCTCACAACTCAACCTCAGTTCTTATGGGACGTGGGTTATGGAATGTTCGGAAAACCAGACCGTATCGAAACTGGTTTTGAGTACGCTTACTTTACTAATCGCTACACTCTTGCTCATAAAACTGAAAAAGTACTTCAGTACATGATCAAGATGACGTTTTAATCATGCTTGAGAACTTGCGTTACGAAGATATCGAAACCATCTTCTTGGTGGTTTTCGCTCTGATCTTTGTTCTTCTCGAGAAGCTATGGCCTAAAAACCAAAATCTCGATATTAAGGCGACTCTTAAGTGGGACATCGTTTGCTTCTTCGCTTTGGTTTTGGGAGTGAATATCTCTCGTCTTGTAATCTCTAAATTCTACAGCAGCATTCATCTCGATTTTGGTCTTATGGAAACCACGGCCCAATGGACTTTTGTTACGCGCTTCTTAATTGCATTCTTCCTTTCAGATTTTGTTCTCTATTGGCTTCACCGGGGTATGCATCACAATCCCTTCTTGTGGCGTACTCATCAGTTTCATCACACTACTGAAACCCTTTATTGGTTTTCAGGATTCAGAACGAGTTTTATGCACGCCTTCCTTTACGCATTCCCTCAGGTCTTAGTTGGATTTTATCTTTTTCGCTTCACTACTCTAGAACTGGGGATTGCTTTTGGAATGGGTGTGATTGCAAATCTTTTTTCTCATTCAAATCTCGCCATTCCTAAGAGCTGGCGTCTTCATTATCTGTTTGTGACGCCGGATTTTCATCATCCTCACCATTCACAATTGGGAACTCAGAATAAGAACTTTGGAAATGTGTTCACCGTTTGGGATAGATTATTTGGAAGCTATGTGGATCCTAATAAGATCAGAAGCGATTTCAAATATGGTCTTAAAGATCAGCCGAACAAGTGGCGTTCAATGACTGGTCTCTAGAGTTCAATTCCTAAGCTCATACTCAAAATCAAAAAAAATAAAACCATTCCTGCGATTGTGGCAAGAATCATTTCTTTTTGTTTTACAAACAAAATGGCCGTAAGGAAAACCCGGATCACAGGGAGTGAGATGAGAATGAATAATCCCAAGTAAGTGAGAAAAAAGGGCCAATCTCTCTGGGCCCAGGCCACACGTGCGAGGTCCATAAATGGAACCCGCCTATATTCCTGGAAATGATTGAAGGGATTCTCCCACAGACTAAAGTCCATGAGCCATCCCACCAGAATGAAAAATCCTGCGATTAGAATTCCTAAACGCAGAAACTTTGAAATGGTGAGTTCTAGATTTTCTATTTCATCCATTATTGGAATCCTTTGTAGATCATCTGCGCTGAAACGATTAAGAGTACCTCCACAAAAAATTTGCGGATGGTATCAGCTGGCATTTTGGGAAGAGCTTTGGCCCCCATAAAAGCACCAAAGATAATTCCAAGAGAAACAGGGCAAGCAATTTCGGGACGTATATCTCCCCGCATGAGATAGGCCCCCGCACTGGCCGAAGCAGTCACTCCAATCATAAAGTTGGATGTGGCCGATGATACCTTCACAGGGATTTTCATAAATCCATCCATGGCCAGGACTTTGAATATCCCACTGCCAATTCCCAAGAGGGCAGAGAGAACTCCAGCAAAATACATAGAGAATAAACCCCAAGGAACGCCGGCAACTTTATAGTGAATCACATTTCCTAAATGATCTTGATACTTACTCTCTAAACCTAATTTATCTGACCAAGGATGATTAACGAGAGAGGTAGAATCTTTTTTCTTCTTGAACATCATGATGGAAGAGAAAAAAAGGAAGAATCCAAACAGCAGATAAAGCCAATTGGCCTGAATATAAGTGGAAATAAGAAATCCACTAATGGCACCTAAAACTGTTCCAAGCTCCAAAAGCACGGCCACGCGTAAGTTGGTGAGATGGTCCTTAAGAAAACTGGCTGCTGCACCAGATGAAGTAGCGATGATGGAAATTAAACTCGCAGCTACGGCAAATCGGATATCCACTCCAAAAAATAGAGTTAGGACAGGAACGACGATAATTCCCCCGCCAAAGCCCAACAATGAGCCCAAGAAGCCCGCCACAATGGAAACCAGGAGCATGATAAGTGAGTACATGAAATCATTATAATAGGGGATTTTCTCCGAGTAAAGAAATCGGTCTCTTTGGCAGGTTTTACTCTCTATTTGAGAATCTCAACAAAGGATAAAATCTGAGCAATTAATTATTCTCGAGGAGAGTTCATGAGGCATTTAAGTAAATTTCACCTGGGTCTTTTGGGGGCATTGCTTGCATGCTCGACTCCAAAACATCAAACACCCACAGCTACCAGAAGTATTGCTGAAGCCGATCAAACGGCCAGCAACTCTGAAACTCTCGATATTAAAGTGACTAAACTCACCCGCGGAATTTTTCACTCCTATCTTTTAGGTCAAGTCTATCTTCAAGAGTTTGATGCCCAGTTGGAGAGAAATCCTGAGAATGCTTTGAGTTCAAGAACCTATTCTAATCTTTTAGCTGTGCGCTCGATGGTGGATCAATTAGAAACCGATACCAGTGCTCTTTATGTAAATCTTGTGATGGTAACTGCTCATCCAAAATATACAGAAGAACAAAAAGCAAATGCTCAAAAAGCTCTGGATTCTATTGGAGCTTTCATGGGTGGAATTACAACCAACGGTGAAGAGCTTCCACCAAACTTAAAGCCTCTTATTCTTTCAAATTTAGTTGAAAAACAAACAGCACTTTATGAAGAGCTTAAAATTTCTCAAGATGACAAATCTCTGATTGGCAGTAACAGTTCATTCCGAAATGCTCTTCACAGAAATATGGTTTTGCTTCGTGCGACTCGCAGATTCTTCAATAACGATATGGCAGCATATCAAGTTGAACCAGCAACTGTAAGAGCTGCTGTGGAAGTTGAAGCCCAAAAAACTGATTTCATCAAATTCCAAGAACAAATTAATGAGCAATCAAAAGAAATCCATTCTTCTATGGCAAGTTTAAGAGGTCGCTCAACAAGTAGTGATGTTATCTACTCTTCGGCCGGAGCTTCTGGAAATATCTCTGGTCGCGGATTCCCTGAGAATACTTGGTCCATTACCTACGACGATGGTCCAGGCGGGAAAACGACTCCGACTGTGATTGATAACCTTAAAAATCATAATATGAAAGCTACTTTCTTTATGCTGGCCCAGCAAGTTGAACGCCTTCCCAGCACAGCACAATCCATTAAAGATGCTGGCATGGATATAGCTAGTCACTCTTATACTCATGCTCAATTGACCAAAGTGGGTCCTCAGAAATTAGAGAGCGAAATTGGTGGAGCGAAAAAAGTTATCGAAGATAAGTTAGGTGTAAAAGTTAAACTCTTCCGTCTTCCCTATGGAGCAGGAGTGAGTGCAGCAAACGTGCGACAAAAAATTGCCGAGCACGATATGATTCACGTTTTCTGGAACGTAGATACCCTGGATTGGCAGGATAAAAATCCTCAAAGTATTCTTCGACGAACGCTCAAGCAAATGGGTGAGTCTAGTAAAAATTCGGGGGTTATTTTATTCCATGATATTCACCCTCAATCAGTTGTGGCCTCAAATCTCTTGATGGATCACCTTGCGACTCTGTCCAAAACAAAAGTCTGCACGGTTCAAGGTGTAGTAGATCAGCTCAATAGTAGTTTGCCGACTTGTAAGTAAATACTTATAAAAAAAGCCCCTCAATTGTGAGGGGCTTTTTTTATTCTTCTAGAAAATCTAAATTTTGATGAAAAGTTTCTTGAATATTCCAATATCCCCAAAAAGCGATCAGCATCACTAGAACTCCCACTGATAGTCCTGAAGCCCACATGGAAAAATGGTCTTTTAAGAAAGTGAAAAGTGCGCTGATAAGAACCACTGAACCTCGCACGAAATTGGGAGTAGAAGTGGCCACAGTAGCACGCAGGTTTGTTCCGAACTGTTCGGCAGCGATAGTAACAAACATCGCCCAGTAACCCACCGAGATTCCCATGCAGAAACACAATGTATAGAACTGATTTAAGGTGAGACCGGTAAGGAAGAAGTAGAGAGTACTTGTAACAAGAGTCAAAACTAAAAATAATAAAACACTCTTCTTTCTGCTTTGAAAATATTGAGAAATAAGACCCGAAGCCAAATCTCCGAAGATCAAACCAGCATAACTATAAAAGACTGCTTTCCCAGCTTGAACTTCTCCTTGAACATCCAGAACTTTGGCGAATTCTGGAGAGAGTGTGATAAGAAGGCCTATCACATACCAAAGAGGGGCCCCCATAGCGATGCAAGCAAGAAACTTAGTTAAGCGTTTTTTGGTAGCAAAAATTTGAAAGAAGTTCCCTTTGGCCACTGATGAATGGGTTTTAATTTTATCAAAAAGAGTTGATTCAAGAACACCAATACGCAAGAAGAGAAGTGCCAGGCCCATTCCTCCGCCGATAAAGTAAGCATTACGCCAGCTATAGTGTTCTGCTATCACCCAAGCGAGAAGTGCTCCCCCCATGCCCACACTGGCAATGATAGTTGTGCCGTAACCTCTTTTTTCTTTGGGTAAAATTTCTGAAACAAGAGTGATGCCCGCACCTAGTTCACCGGCCAGGCCAATTCCTGCGATAAATCGCAGAACTGCGTAGGCTTCGACGGAATTAACAAAACCATTGAGGATGTTAGCTGTTGAATAAAGAAGAATAGAAAAGAAGAGAACCGACAGGCGGCCTTTACGGTCACCTAAAACTCCGAAGAAAATTCCTCCCACCAGCATCCCTGCCATCTGCAAATTAAGAAGTAGCAGACCATCATTCATCAAGGCTTCCCCACTCAGGCCAAGTTCTTTGAGACTTGGAACACGGACGATGCTGAAGAGAATGAGATCATAGATATCTACAAAATATCCTAGAGAAGCAAGAATCAGAGCAGGCCAGATCTTACGGTCAAACATTGAGCACCTTTTTTATAGTCCTGAATACCAGTCATAGCCTCTTTCGGCCCAATAGTCAGGAGGTCTACTATCAGAAAAGGTGATGGTTCCAATTCGTTTCAGAGATTTAATACCATATTTTATGGGAATGATAAGTCTAAGGGGAGCTCCGTTATCTAAAGATAATGGTTGGAGATTCATTTCATAGGCCAAAACTGTCTGAGGATGAAGCATTGATTCCATATCTATGGATACATAATATTTTTTATCGGGAGTTATCAGACCAACATAAGCATAATATTTTCCATCAAGTTTTTTTCCCAAATTATGGGCTTCTAAAAAATCTGAAAATCTGGCGCCGGCGTAATGTGTTTCTTCAGACCATCCTTCAATACAACGGAAATCAGTGGTGTATCCAATTTTAGGCAAGAGATAAAAACTAGATATGGGCAGATGCATACTTTTATCAGGGTTCACAATATTGATGGAGTAATTTGTTAAATCTATCTCAGACTTAAGTCCCACTAAACCATTTACTCTAGGAACTTTCCCCGCAGCAGGTGTGGATTTTTTAACTGATAAGCGTTTGGCAGACTGGATACTTGCCCAAAGCTTCTCGTTTAAAATAAAACTATTACGTAGAGCAGTGGGGGTGCCGTCTTTGCGCGCACCTTTTTGGATGATGAAAAATCCACCTATAACCAGGATGAAGAATAATCCCAATACCAGGAAAGCCTTATTCTTTTTCAATTTCGTGTCCCACTACCATGGCCCTAAAGTTGTTCCATCCTGAACGCATAACTTGAAGAATATGGACGATAAAAAATAAAAATATCGCCACTAATAAAATAAAATGTTCCAGTCTTGCAGCTTCATATCCACCTAGTAGGGAAGTAAGCCACCCCAATTGCACAGGTTTAAATATCGCTGCACCAGTCAGAATAAGTCCTGCCCCCATGAGAATGGCCGATGTGTAGGCCATTTTCTGAGCAGGATTATAAATCTCTCGAAGATCTGGTCCCGTTTTAAGAATTTTAAGATCATGCAGCACAAATGGTAGGAGCTCTTGGAAATCTTTTTTCCTTGGAAATATATTTCTCCAATCACCGGATAAAATTAAATACAGACAATAGCCCAACCCATTGAGCGCAAAAATCCACATCACAAGAAAATGCCAACCCATGCCTTCTGCTAATCTGTGATGAAGATTAAGTTTATCGACTAATATTTTGGGGAGAATAACGTAGGCCTGATGGGCCCAGTAAATGAGAATTCCACTCCATGCCATAATGGCAAGACTTGGAACATTGATCCAATGAAAACAGCGCTTAAGAACAGAATGTTTTTGATTATTCAATTCCTGAAACCTGACGAACTTCACTCCAGCTGCTTACTTTTGTGAGCATAGAAGATAGGAAAGTGTCAGTCTGAGGAAGAGTTGAGAGATTATCCATATTCTCAGGGGACTCAAGACGAGAAAATAACATTCTCACAGCATCAGCTCGGGGAATTGTTCTTTCAGAATATCCATCAGTAATACGACTAGAGGCCCAAAACTTAATCATCTCTACACCGTTTTTTGTTTCTGAGCCGAGATAAATAACAGCGTGACCTTTTTCAAGTTTTCCAACTTCGCTGTTCCAGAAAATTTTCAAGAAATCTCCTGGGCGAGCCTTTTTGATGTCATCAAAGTTTTTACCTAATTTAGCATCTTTAAAAAATTTGGCCGTACCTGGTCCATTAGAATTCCAGCGTCCCCAAAGTCTGACTCCATCATTTTCAAGATTTGGCTTCATGATTTCAAGAGTTTTACGCAAAGGAAGTTTTCCAGATTGTATCCAATATTTCTGCATAACTTTGTAGAAAACCATATACGTCGCGGTTGTGCAGTAACTAGGTGTGGCCCCATCCGTACTAATATTTAATTCGGATTCGTTTCTCCAAGAGAAAGCGTCACGCAATCTTTCTACGGGTCGGCGAGTAAGTTCGTATCCACCTTTGCGAGGCATCTCAGAAATGGACTCAAAAATCCAATTCTGAATCTGTTCAGGTGAAACCTCTTGGGCGCTGGCCTGAGCGAGGGTGAAAATGAATAGGAAGATGAACAAAGATTTCATCTTTAAATGTTAAAATGTTCCACTTAGAGATGGCAAGAGCAGAGCTAAATGTCAGAATAAAATAGTTAATGTAAGATTTTAGTGTTCTCGGGCGTAGAAATTCATAGGTTGCTTCACTTCCACAGAACCGCCACCTTTTGGCTGGGGAAATTGAATACTCTTAAGAACCCCGCCGACACATTGCTTAACTTTAGGTGTAAGAGATGATCCGCCACCAATATTCATCTTCCCCACATTGCCTGAAGCCTCAATCGAGAAGTTAAGATTAATCACACCTGAAACGCTGTCCGCTTTATCAAGCTCACTTTGATAGCAGTATCTAAACTGAGGAAGATGTTCCAGAAGTCGTCTTCTAATAACATCAGGATCCATCGAACCCAGGATAACAGTTTCATCCGGTGAGCCTGCTAGAACAATTGTGCCTTTTTGCGATAAACCTTCTGAACCTTTGCTTGAACCTATTGTTCCCACAGTTGCACCGGTGAGGGAACCGACGTTAGTGAGAATTTTGGCTTTTTCAATTGTCCCAGTTCCGCTGCCTGTAATTGTTCCGTCTCCGAAACCGCCGCGACCTGCTCCACCGCTTACGCCACCTGTTTTACCTGAACCTGCTCCCATATCATCGGCTACGTTTTTAATTTTAAAACGTTCACCCATAGGAGCATTGTTACTTAATGATTTTGTAGCAAAGTCTAAGCCTTTGTATGTGTCACCCGATCCACCAGCTTTTTCAATTGTTGGAACCGAACCCTTTGATCCAGATCCAATATTAGTTGCTTTGAGTTTTTGGAAATCAGTTCCTGGTTTGTACGCAGAAAAATCCTGGCTCTTGGGATCACCTTTTTGGACAGTTTGAACTTTTTTAGCGTCTGGATTTCCAAGCGATTTTGCCTTCGGAACTACTTTTTGAGTTCCGGAAACGATTTTCTCTTTAGGCTTCACCGTTACTTTTTCTGATTCTACTGCTGGGGAAGGGGTCTTTAAGATGGTCACTTTCTTCTCTGGCGGAACTTCTGCAACCATCTTAACTTGAATTGCGTCCTCTCTAGGTTTGATCCCTTGTGTGGCCAAAAATTCAAAATTAACCATCAATAAGACGGCGTGAATGATTGCACTAATTGTAATGGACCGTTTGGTATAGAGCGAACTCAAATCCACGCTTCCGTATGCACCGGCCATAAAAGTACCCTTAGCTCTTAGGAGCTTTTAGCTTCGCTGCAATTGAGAAATTTTTGGCACCTGCAAGTCTCGCAGTATCCATAATTTCCATCGCAGAAACTAATGACGATTCACCATCTCCTTCGAGAATCACTGAATCGGTTTTTAATTTCGATAATTCAGCTGTGACTTTATCTTTTAATCCTTCAATGGTGACTTTTTCACCTTGCACAGAGATAGCTCCGTCTTTAGTTAGTGAGATGACCAGCGGACCATCTGCTTTATCACTTACTGCACTTACTTCTGGTAGATTCACATCAAGACCAGATTCAATGGCAGCAGAAGAGCTCACCATGAATATGATGAGAAGCACGAGCATGATATCAATCAGCGGAGTCATGTTAATTTCTGAGACGATGTCATCATCATCCGAGTTTTTATTATTCATCGACATAAGTATTAACCTTTTCTACGGGCAATAAAAATAAGTTCAGCAACGTCTTCAACTTTATGACGGAAGTCTTGGGCAATTCGGTTCACTCGTGTTTGGAAATAGTTATAAAAAATTACTGCGATAACCGCCACAATGATACCTGCAGCAGTTGCAATCAAAGATTCAGAAATACCGGCTGCCACAACTGAGAAACCACTTTTTCCAGATTCACCAATTGCTTTAAATGATCCCATGATTCCTAGAACAGTTCCGAATAGACCTACGAATGGTGCAGACGAAGCAATTGTACCAAGGATCCAAAGATTATCTTTAAGACCGCTGTTAGTTTCTTGAAGACGTCGGTGCAACTTATCACTGAGTTCTTCTTTACTGCTATAGGCATCGTCTAGAAGAATTTCGTGAGGACGAGAGATAAGAACTGGTGCACTCTTTAATGCCCACTTTAATTCTTCATCGAATTTTGCTCCAGACGTAGCTCTTGCAATTGCATCATTAAATTTTTTCTGTTCCTGAACGAAGGCACGAAGAAAGAAAAACTTATGGAGTGCCACTGTCCATACGAGGATTGAAAAAATAAATAGTGGATACATAATAAATCCACCCTGATGAAAGATACTCATAGCGCTCATTGGCACTCCTATAGTTTGAGAATTGAAATCATTGTTCTTTTAAAATCAAGCATATGAGTATTATGTACTAAAATTCAAAATGATTCTTAAGGAAATTTTTTTACCTACCTGTTGAGTACTTAACCGTTAAACTCTGCTAAGCATGTCTTAATTGAGTCATGATTCTGTACTTGGCGCCTAAAGTTGTTCCATGAGTTCATTTGTCGAGTAGAGTCTGGCAGAGATCAAAATCAGTGCTCATGAGCATATCACTAACAAGGCGAGCACTCTCAAAACAGCTCAGTCTTGTATTGGAAATGCAGAAACCAAGAAGCCATGGATAAAAAAGTAGCACAGTAAGCTTTTAGTTGGGCAAGGATAAGCTTGCCCAACATCTATCCAATTAAGTCAGGCTCCAATCAATTTCTTTAAGGCCTTTGGATTTTAAATAGGCATTCGTTTGCGAGAAAGGTTTAGAACCAAAAAATCCACGATAAGATGACAGCGGTGAAGGATGAACACCTTGAATGATCAAATGCTTTTGAGGATCAACTTCTCGGGCCTTCTTCTGGGCAGGAGCTCCCCAGAGAATAAAAACGAGAGATTCTTTTTCCTTATTTAAAACTTCTATGACTTTACTTGTAAAAATTTCCCAACCTTTCCCATGATGACTTCCAGCTGCTGCATTTTCAACAGTCAGGACGTTATTCAGTAGGAGAACTCCTTCTTGGGCCCACTTCTTAAGATGTCCATGAGTCGATCGGGGAATATTGAGATCACTTTCCAGTTCTTTAAAAATATTTTGAAGAGAAGGAGGGACACGCACATCTTTTCTTACCGAAAAAGCTAAACCGTGAGCCTGATCGGGTCCATGATAAGGATCTTGTCCAAGGATGACCACTTTCACTTTGTTAAAGGGAGTGAGGTTAAAGGCTTCAAATATTTCATTTTGAGGAGGATAGATCATTTTGCCTTGAATCTTTTGAACATCTAAAAAAATGAAGAGATCCTTCATATAGTCTTTATGTAATTCTTGGCCTAAATATTTACTCCAACTTGCTTCCATAAAAAATTTTAGAAAAAAACCGACGCCATTAACGAGTATTCATCGAGTAAAAAATAATTATAATTTACACCCAGGATAAAATGTTTGCCGATTGAGGCCTGGACTCCGCCATAATAATCAGTTTTTGTCTTTTTTTCGTCAAGCTTACGCTTAATAAATTTAGGTGCAGGACTTATCTCATTTCTGGCAGCAAAATTGAACATGAGACTTTTGAAAAAAAATGATCCAGAGTAGAGATGAACTTCAGAATCAGCTGAATACTGCTTGAACTTTGTTTTAATTACTCCCACATCTAAAGCGAGGTTTCGGATTTTGGTCCCCACCGAATAAGTGGATACCGTGAACTTTTCAGTGTAATTATCAGCATTATAGGTCAGGCGATATGGAATATTTGTTTCCGGATCATTGTGACCTCTCAAATCAATGTAGAGATCATCTTGATAAACAGATGTTCCGAGATTGAGCGGACCGATTCTTCCAGAAATGCCTACACCCGTATTAACTTTTTTAATAATTGAATGACGCTTCAAAATAATTCCTGCATCAAATGAGACATGCTTACTTCGATAACCTTTTAAGCCAAGGGCCACACTTATCTTTTTATTTTTGTACTGTTTGCGATTTTTCCTTCGCTTGAGATACATATCATCGAGTTCAAAAACGCGGTTCGCAAAAAATGAATTTTCAAGATTGGAGCTCATCACTGCGCCCCCAACTTTTCCTGTACCTGAAGCGATGTTAAAGACCGTGGGATTACCTGCTTGATGAATGGCTTCGACACCTAAACCTCTGTCATAGCTTACGGTTGCTGGGTTTAAATTAGAAGATGTGGAAGGCGAAGGCAAAGAAAGTGAACTAGTTCTTCGTCCTTGCTTAGAAACTCCAGCGCAATTTTTGAGATCCATCAGATCGCACAAGTTCTGGGCCTGAGACCAAGCTGTAGAAATGAAAAATAAAATCCCAAGAAGAATAAAAGGCATTGAAGCATTCTACTTTATAAGAGGTATAATTTAAGACTGAAATTGAGACAATTTATTGACGACTTTTCTAATCAGGTTAGTTATGATTTTTTTATGAAGAGAATTAGTTACCTATTGAGTTTTATCATACTCGCTTTTAATGTGGCGCGTGCCGATTATCCCGCAGCCAAACTAAATCAGCATGTCTGTGAAGAAGTGAAAGATCAAAAAGATCGACTAATTCCGAGAAAGGAATGGATCTGTGCTTCTGTTGATGGTCAGGCCTATGCACGTACTGAAGGCTCCAGAAACTTCTATCATGGAGTTGGGCACTGGACTCAAGTGCGAACTGAAGTTTCTTGGGACAAAAATGTTGCTTTAAATTTTCGCACAATTGTCTTCGCTGGTTCAAGCAGCAATGGCTATGCAGAACCCACTGGCAATTACACCCTGGCTTCATTCAAATTCACTTTTCCTCAAAAAATTCTGGGAGGAACTGCTTCAATTCGGGCCGGAGATCTTGATCGTCAGACTGTGGGAGCGGGCTTATTTATTCAAGAGAGAGAATCTAACGGTGGAATAGTTGTTTGGGATTTTGAGTCAGCACAATTTATGTTCAGACAAGAGAGTACAGGTTACTTCATGAAAGATGATGATGTTTCCAATCCTGAACTTAGCTTCTTTAATAAAAAAGTCGGTGTGGGGTCTGTGATCTTCTATCCTCCTCAAGATAAGTTGATCATGGATCATACTCGGGATCCTTATCACTATCTCTTCACAAGTTTTTCATTGAATGAATTTGATATTGGCTCAGAAGTAGGAACCCGCAATGGAACTGTTGCGGCCATGGGGAAGGTTCAGAAAGAATTGTACGCTTTAGGTATGACTTTTCAAACTGGTCTTCAAGCTCGCATGTACAAAGATGGGTTTGCTAAAGACATTGAAAGACAAATTGAAAATCAGTATGTCTCCTATGATCAATTAAACAAGGCCTATACCAACACCATGAGTATTTTTGCTTATGATGATAATGTGAATGTCTACGCCGCGAATTTTAATATACTTTATGAATGGAGTCACACGCACCGAGGTGGCCTCTATAATGAGTTTGCAAGTTTTGCTTATAAAGATATTGAACAGCAAGTGAAGAACTTTTATCGTCTAGAGTATGACTACTATCCATTTTCAGCTCGTGAAGATCACTTTGCCTTTTTTATCTCCAATAAAATCTTAAGACAGAGTCAGAGTTATGCTAAACCCCCTTCTCAGAGGGCCACAGGGTCAGTGCCTTTATTTAAAAAGTATGATGCAGCAGGAATTGAAGCTCGATTTCGCTTTTAACTTAAGAATGTCAGAATACGAGATTTCCTGGTAAGCACAAAAGCTATGCTAAGAACAAAGATAGCGTCTAGAACGTAGGCCATAGGTGGTTCAAATTTATTATGGGCCAAAACTGCGCCAACAATCATGGAAACTGTTGAGATAATTTTCATCTTAGGTCGAATCACTTTGAAATCTTCCCACTCCCTGACTTCTTTCCCAAAATACTTATTCCTCCTCATCCACATGTGAATGCGCAGACTTCCCTTTGAGAAAAAGTAAGCTGAAATAATGGCGAAAGGGACCTGAGGAATGATAGGTATAAAAACACCAATAATGGCGCATAGGAGGAACAATACCCCTAATGCCATGAAAAATCGCCCTTTATGACCTTTGAGTTTCCATTCGATGTAGAAATTGCGAGGAGAAAGCATGAGTGGCCCTCTAAGTTACCTAAGTGGATTCAAGTATGGTGCCAGTGTAATTTTTAGAAAAAATCTAGTTTAGTATTACTGCGAGAGCTCTTCAATCTTAACTATTTTTTCTTTAGTATCGGCCAATTGAGCTTCCACCACTTCAATGTACTTCTGGAGTACCGCTTCAAAATTTCTATTGGAAGATCTTCTCTCTGCAATATTCTTAGCGTCTTCAAGTGCCTTCTCATAAATCACTTCGTAAGCTTTTAAGTTCTCCTTAAGATCGAAATGCTTCTCTTCTTGGAAAAGTCTCTCAAGGCGCTGTCCAATAGTTTCAAAAAGATTAATAGGAAGAACACCTGTTCTTGATTCAGTAGCATTAAAAAGTTTATTAAGCTCAGGAGTTTGCACCCCATAAACTGGGTGGTAGCGACTTGTGGCCCCGGCCTGATTTGCGATTATTCCATCTTCTAAAAGAAGTTTCTTTTGAATGCGATCGCGGTAAATATCTCTCACTGAAGGAAAATCATTCAATGTGGTTTTACTGGCCAAGTTATAGAAGAAGTTACTGGGCACAGAAATATTAGGAATAAGACTCAGCAGATTTGAGTCAACTTTTTTCTCAGTCATAATGCCTGCAGCAGCAAAAGCGTTTTGAGCTAAATGGCCACAGCTATTACCCCACATATCCCAAGTATATGTGTGACCTTCAACATAGTAGTATTGATTTTTCTTATTTAAAAAATCCACTACGCGCTGAATTTGATTTTTACTCATAGGAACACGCTGACAAACAGTTTGGCGTCCCCAAGTTAAACCCACATCCAAAGTAATTGATTCTTTGATCATTAAACGGTTATATTCAACCTTGTCAGTACTGGGAAGAGGAGCTTTAGTCGAAGTATTTCTTGCCTGGATATTTTTCCAAAATCCTGAAGCAGACATTTTCTTAATGTATTCTTCACGATAAGCATCATCCAAGACACTTCCTTCTTCGATATCACCATTAAAAAAAGTTTTTTCTGTAGGAAGCGCGATCCAGTTCACGTTCATAAATTGACCGTTGGCCGAAACACCAACTTCATCTTCCCCCGGGGCACATTCAGTCGTGACTTGTGGGAAAGCTGCATTTTTATCAATGCAAGCACCTTTAATAAACACAGTGGCATGTCCTAAAGCACTTCCGCGATTCCCATTTAAGTGAACTACTTGTCCCGAGGCACATCCATCCATAAAAGTCGGATAGAGCTCGCGATAGAGACGGCTTTCAGTTTCATTAATATGTGAAATTTGATTCTCAATTTTCTTAGTTATTTTAGTAGTGATGTTACCGATGGTTTTCATGTTCACCCCTGCCAGGACAGTTGAGGTCAACGTCAAGAAGACTAAGGTGAATGTAACTCTCATATAAACTCCTGTAGTGAATGGAGTATTCATTGCAAAAGAAATGCCACCTTAGATGGTTTTATATTTAGGCTGGGCCAGAAAAGTGTCTAAAGCTTAGACAATACCTAGTTAGTCATGAGCAAAGATCCCTATGCCTTTAAGAGACATCGCGAACATTCTGACCTGATTCTCGGATAACCTAATCTTGGTTGGGATTGAAAATACCTTCCTTTGCATTCTCATGCTCTTTTTCGTATGCGAGATCTTCATTCTTCATGTCTCTGTGAGTGTTGTCGATACATCGAATTTTCTCTTAAATAAGACAATCTCGTAAATTTCAACTAGATATTCTTGATTACTCTGCTACAGACATACCCCAACTTCTTAAGAACTATAACCGTCTAGCTACTGACGGCCTTCCTTTAGCTGAAACTTATGACCCATATGCCTATCTTCTCTATAAAGACATGCTGACAAAGATTGATCCAAATCTACTTTAGGTCTAAAATTGAGTCGTAGCTAGGTAGTAAAAAAGGTTCAAATGAAAGAAATTATCCATTTCGGCTCACCCCTAGTGAAATATGAGATTGGTCATGAGTGGGTCAAATCTCTCAACACTATCGGAGATCAAGTCATCGAGAAAGGTGCGATTGCTGCAAATTTAGATATCTCTAAAAAATTGGCCAGTGCAGTTAACAAAGAGTTTCAACTTCCGCTACCTTTAATCGAAGATTTTACTGATTACATTTTGAAGTTGGCCAAAGAGTATCATCATAAATTTAATGGCAAAATGTTCAAGCATGAGCCGAGGTTCACTTTATCGGCCATTTGGGTTGTTTCCCAAGTGGCAGGGGAGTGGAATTATATTCATTCGCATAGCGGTTCAATTTCTGGAATTCTCTATTTAAAAGTTCCCCAAAATATGACTACTGGCCTTGACCCAAATGATAAGCGCTGCCTGCTGGCCGGAGGACTCTCGTTTGCTGAAGGTTCGGGAAGTTTGAATTACCGCAGAAATATTCACAATATAAAACCAGTTGTGGGGGATCTCTATATCTTTCCCTCTGATCTCATGCACACA
>CAMDDI010000043.1 GCA_945890905.1 Bacteriovorax stolpii | reverse complement strand
TAACTAACGTCTAACTGAATAAGCGGTCCGTGTCATAGTGCGGCAGCTATTTACATGCTAGAACAGTGACATGAATAATCCAGTCTACCTACATTCTTTCCACTCCATTCTCCCTCCCTATCATCTTAACCAGCAAAAGATTGTGGATTGGACTCTTTTGGCCCACAAAGAAGCAGGTGGCGAAGAAAAAGCTCTTCGGATTATGGAGCGCTTTTGTCTGAGCGAAAAACAAATCTCGGCCCGCTATTATGAGTGTCCGGATGTGGATGCGAATTGGGATAGTCATAAGATTTATAAAATTTCACAAGATACTCCTCATGGAGTTGATATCGAGGTCCGCAATCATTTTTTCGCCCAAGCTGCTCAGAGGGTTTTTGGAGAAATGTATTACTCAGCAGACTATCCCTCACATTTAATTCATGTGACCTGCACAGGATACGTTTCTCCCAGTGCGCCCCAAGTTTATTTTCAAGATAAAAAAAATACTCCGGCCATCACACATGCTTATCATATGGGCTGTTATGCTTCCCTGCCTTCAGTGCGCATGGCGAGTTCTCTGGCCACTTCTACTCAGAAAAAGATTGATATTGTTCACACTGAAATGTGCAGCCTTCATTTGGATCCGTCTAACCACACTCCTGAGCAAATGGTGGTGCAAACTTTATTTGCTGACGGGCATATGAAATATTCTGTCTCAGAAAAATCTGAAGGAGCAGGATTTAAAATTTTAAGTGTGAAAGAAAAATTAGTTCCTCATTCTCTAAGTGATATGACCTGGATTCCTGCTGCCTATGGAATGAAGATGACTCTCTCGCGGGAAGTACCTAGCAAGATTGGGGATTCTCTTCCAGAGTTTATTCAAGAAATGTGTGAAGAAAATGGTGTGGATGCCGGTGTTATTTTTAAGAACGCTGTTTTTGCCATTCATCCTGGTGGACCGAAAATTATTGAATCCGTTCAGAAAAAACTTGAACTCACTGATGTTCAGGTCAGCAGTAGTAAAAAAGTTCTTTTTGAAAGAGGGAATATGTCTTCAGCGACCCTGCCTCATGTATGGCAAGAAATTCTATTTCAGAAACCTCAACCAGAAACTTATGTGGTGAGCTTGGCCTTTGGTCCGGGGCTTACTATCTTTGGTTCTCTTGTTCAGGTCTCATAGATGATTCTCTATCTTCCCTTTATTATTCAAGGTCTGATTATGATGGTGGATGAGTTCTACTTTCATGAAAAGCGAGGATTACCTAAGTGGGAGATTATAGGCCATCCTCTGGATTCACTTTCAGTTCTTTTTTGTTATGCCTATCTCGCCTTTGTTAATCCCACTCAAACGGCACTCACGGTTTATATTTGCCTATGTGTCTTCTCATGCTTATTTATCACCAAAGATGAATGGGTTCATAAAGAGCAATGCGAGCCTTTGGAAAATTGGCTGCACTCACTGCTATTTATTCTTCATCCTATTACTTTTGCAGCAGCAGGCGTGCTTTGGTTTGAGGGTGAGCACACTTTTCTTGTGATTCAGCCAGTAATCATTCTTGTCTTCATGTCTTACCAAATTATTCGTTGGAGTCGCCCATGGCATCCTCAGAAGTAGATAACTCAATTTATGAAACATATGGCGAGAGATGGTACACAGCTTATGATGATCCTATCGCTCTACTTCGGGCCGAGAACAAAGTTAAAACTCCCTGGATTTTGGGTCGCATGACCGCAGCTGGTTTTTCAAAAGCATTTGTTTTAGACGTGGGATGTGGGGGAGGTTTCTTGAGCAATGAAATGGCCCGCGCAGGTCACTCAGTTACGGGAGTTGATCTCTCTGCAGAAAGCATCAAAGTGGCAGCAGCTCATGATGAAACCTGTTCGGTTAAATATTTGGTGGCCGATGCCTTTCATTTACCTTTTGCGGATGAAAGTTTTGACGTGATCACGGCCATGGATTTTTTAGAGCATGTAGAAGATCCCAAAAAAGTGATTACTGAATTCTCACGGGTTCTGAAACCAGGAGGACTTTTCTTCTTCCATACCTTCAATCGCAATCCGCTTGCGTGGCTTGTGATTATTAAGTTTGTGGAATGGCTGGTGAAAAATACTCCAAAAAATATGCATATCCTGCGCCTCTTTATCAAACCCTCGGAGTTAAAAGAGTATTGCGAGAGTGCCCACATGAAGGTTTATTCCTTAACGGGTATACGGCCAAAACTCAGATCGATTCCTCTTCTTAGAATATTTTCGGGAATAGTTCCCAAAGGACTATCCTTTAAGCTGACTCCTTCATTGCTCCTGTCATATCTAGGGGTTGCGCGAAAATCGGCTACCCTGTAACTTTTATCAAACTCCTCTGTCCGGGCTTTTCAGCTGATGAGCTATTTGTTAATTAACACAAGCTATTATCCATCAAACACTTTATTAAACTTCACAAAGGAAGCAAAAATGAAAGTTATCTCATGGCTTGTTCTTACATGCCTTACTGCGAATGTTTTCGCTAGCTCTTCAATTCAAACTCTTGAAAGAAACCTTGATGATTACCAGTACGCTTTGACAGTTGAATGGGATCAGAAAGACACAAAATTCTATGATGCTCAAACTCAAGAATTCTTTGCTAAGCTTGGAAAACAAATTGCTGAAGAAGGTCTTACTCAAGCAGACATCATGGCCCTTTTGGAAAGAAAAGTTGCTAATAAAGCTGCTGTAGCTGCTATCAAGCTTAAGCTTACAACTCTTTCAAATGTTAACTCTTCTGAAGAGCTTGCTCGCGTATTAAAAGAAAATTCTAAAGAGTTCTATGTGCGTGGTGCTTCTTGGAATGGCGAATCTGTAGTTCCTGTTGTTGCTGGTCTATTGCTTGCAGGTGTTATTGGTTACGCAATTTGGTGGTCAGCTACTCACGAGTGCATATCTTACGCTTCTCAGTGGATCTGTCGTGATTACAATAATACTCCGTACACTGCTGGATATAACGGCGGTTACTATGGTGGTAATTACACAACTTGTGGTTACGAGCAAGTTTGTACTCAGTACCAAAAGAAAGATTAGTTCTGATAAAAAAGAGGGGCCAAGTTTGGCCCCTTTTTTTTAAGTAATAATTTGTGCCTTAACTTTAAATGGCACTTCATCAATCTCGTGTTCCATCGCTCCTGGGACTTGACCCACACCTACAGATCCTTTCATCATCAAAGTCTCAGCTGAAATATACCCTTGGAACTTTTCAAAGATCCGGCCTAATTCAAGAGTTGTCTCGATGGTGACTTCAATGCGGTCAGAGACGTTGAAATTAAGATCCTTGCGCGTCTTCTGGATGCGATTGACCATCTCTCGGGCCAGACCCTCATCCATAAGATCTTGATCTAAGGTGCAATCCAAATCAATGGTCATAAAGCGGTTAGTGAGAGCAGCAGTTCCAGGTTTTGCATTTCTTTGAACCAAAATTTCTTCCGAGTTAAATGAAACGCCATTGAGCTCAACACTGCCTCCATCTTCAACTTTTTGCACATCACTGGATGAGAGCTTCTCAATCAAGGCCTTGAAAGCTCCCATCTCTTTGCCTAATTTTTTTCCCAGTACAGGTAAATTAGGTTTCGCTGAAAGAGTTACAAAGTCAGATTCATTAGTTAGATACTCAATAGTTTTAACATTAAGCTCACTTGAAACATACTCTTCAAGTTTTTTAAGTTCTTTAAGTAAATCTTTATCCTGATGAATGACTTTGAGAGCTTTTAGCGGAGTTTTAACTTTCACTCCCTCATTCACGCGCTTCTGGCGACCCAAGAGAACTACCTGCTGCATTCTTCCCACGGCAAGTTCGAGAGTGGAATTAATCAGGCCTGTTTGTTCTTCAGGGTAAGAACATAAATGGACTGACTCTTCAGAGTTCCCACCAAAAGTTTTTAGCTCCTGGTAAATGTGCTCAGATAAAAATGGAGCAAAGGGGGCCATCAAGCGGCTTAAGGTTTCAAGGGTTGTATAAAGTGTGGTGTAGGCCGCATTCTTATCGGCACTCATGCCTTCTTCCCAGAAGCGGCGGCGATTGAGACGAATATACCAGTTGGTCAGGTCTTCAATAAAGTTAAAGAGCTGAGGCACAACATTGTAGAGGCGATAGCTCTGCATCTCTTGGTTGACGTTTTTGATGAGAGTCTGAAGTTTTGAAACCAGATACGCATCAAGAATATTTTCTGATTCAGATTCTGCAAAAGCAAAACTTCCATCTGGCGCAATTGATACTTCTGAGCGGGCCATTGCATCCACTTTCCACCCATCAGCTTTGGCGTAAGTTGAGAAAAACTTATAAGAGTTATACCAAGGAAGAAGAGCTCGTCTTACCATGTCCTTTACACCCTCATCTGTGAAGCGCAGTTCTTCCGCACGCACTAGACCTGAGTTGATGAGGAATAAGCGCAGAGCATCTGCTCCGAAAGTTTCAATGAGCTCATCAGGAGGGGTGTAGTTACGAAGACGTTTACTCATCTTCTTACCATCGGCCGCAAGAACCATTCCGTTAACGATCACGTTTTTAAAGGCCGGCTTATCAAAAAGTGCCGCAGATAAAACTGTAAGTGTATAAAACCATCCGCGTGTTTGATCCAAGCCTTCAGCAATAAATTCAGCGGGGAATCCGTCTTTAAACACATCTTGATTTTCAAAAGGGTAGTGGAGTTGAGCGTAAGGCATGGCCCCAGATTCAAACCAGCAATCTAGAACTTCAACTATGCGCTTATAAGTTCCTTGTTCTCCGGGAATGATGAAATCTAGATCATCCACATACTCGCGGTGAAGGTCATTTACTTTTTTACCAGTGTATTTTTCAAGCTCAGCAATTGAGCCCATACAGATGGCCTTACCATTTTGATCATTGATCCATATAGGAAGTGGAGTTCCCCATACCCGGGTTCTTGAAATGGCCCAGTCTCGAGCATTCTCTAACCACTTACCGAAGCGTCCATCCTTGATTGTCTCAGGAACCCAAGTGATCTGCTCATTGGCCTTGATCATTTTATCTTTGATTTGTTCTACGGCCAGATACCACTGAGGCATGGCCCGGTAAATGAGAGGAGTATCCGTTCGGTAGCACATGGGATAACTGTGGACGATGGTTGATTGGGCCAGAAGTTGTCCGCGGTCTTTAAGATTTTTGATAATCTCTTTGTCCGCATCTTTAATTTTCATGCCGGCAAAATCTTTAATCTCAGAAGTAAATTCAGCTGAGAGATTAAGCGGGACAACCACTTCAGTGAGTTTGGCCTCTTTCATCACCCGGTTATCGTCTTCACCAAAACCTGGGGCCTGGTGAACAATTCCTGTACCATCTTGAGTGGTGACGTACTCATCGTTTAGGACAACAAAGTAGCCTTGAGATTCTAGGTTTGAGAAATAAGGAAAGAGTGGCTCATACTTCATGCCTTTAAGATCGGCCCCAGTATAAGTTTGAACTTCTTCGTACTTCAAAGTTTTTTTGTAAGCTTCAAGGCGGCCACGGGCCATGATGATGAAAATATTTTTGTCTAAGTCTTTAACTTTTACGTATTCGATTTCTGGGTGAACACACAAAGAAAGATTACTTGGAAGAGTCCAAGGAGTGGTGGTCCAGGCAGCGAAATAAGTATTGGGATCGGCCTTAGTTCTAAAGAGAATTGTGACCGCTGGATCTTGAATGTCTTGATAGTTCTGGCCCGCTTCAAAGTTTGAAAGTGCGGTTTGAAGAGCAGGAGAGTAAGGAACAATCTTATTGCCTTGATAGATCAGGCCCTTATCCCAGATAGATTTGAACACCCACCATACTGATTCCATAAAGGTGAGATCCATTGTTTTGTAATCGTTTTCAAAATCAACCCAGCGGCCTAAGCGGCCAATGGTTTTTTCCCACTCGTTTACATACCGGTCAACGATACCGCGACATTCGTCGTTGTATTCTTTCACGCCATGCTTGGCCACAAAGTCACTGGCAGACATCTGAAACTTTTTATCAATTTCTTGCTCGATAGGAAGACCATGACAGTCCCATCCGAAACGGCGGTCAACGTAGTAGCCTTTCATCGTGAAATAGCGGGGAACTACATCTTTAAGTGTTGAGGCCACAATATGCCCGTGATGGGGAAGTCCCGTTGCGAAGGGAGGCCCATCGTAGAAGATATAGTTTTTGCCCTGGCGGGTTTTCTCGAGGGATTTTTTGAAAATTTCCTTCTCTTGCCAGAACTTTAAGACCGACTTTTCTGCTTGCGCAAAAGAGAAATTATCACTTTGTGGGGCACTCTCACGAACTTCCATGGGGATCGACTCCGGGGCGTAGGGTAAAATGAACCATTACTCTAACAGAAAAGAGTTCCATCGTAAATTTTCATAGGGTTTCTCCGATGAGATTTCAGAGGAAAAATCATGAAGAAACTATTCTTGTCGGCTTTTGCCGTGAGTCTAATGCTTCTCACTTTGGGTGTTCACGCCCAAACTGAAGCGATTGATCATTTCCTAGGTCTCGAATCTGAAATTCTCCCTGAGCTTGAAGGCCATCAGCGCTTCACCAAAGAAAGTCTCCATGAAGTCAAAGATTGGAAAGTTAAGGCCACTGACGCCATAGTTGATAAAGAACCCCTCAAAGGTCAGTCTTACTCCATTATTCCTTGGAAAACCCAAACTCCTGAAGCTTGGCTAGATATTAATGCCTGGATGGTTGATCGTGCTGTGAAGGATAAAAATCCTGATTGGCAGGTACGTCTCAGAGATGAGCGTCACACTGAACTGATGGGTAAAATTTTAAGCTGCATTGGAAAATGCCAAGTCTATCGAGGAACTATTCCCACTCTCGGAGAGTATCGCTCCCGCCTGATGGAAGGGGATGAACTTGTCTTGGGTAAAGACTCCTACGCTTGGGTGTACATGATGGATGGCTCACTTATGCGCGTGAGTGCTGAAACTTCTGTCTCTTTAAACGAGATCGATGTGGCCCGAAAAGAAATTCTACTTTTAGTTAGGTTAAATCATGGCCATGTTTTTTGGCATCCTCGCACCACTAAAAACCTTGAACCAGATTTTTCTCCTGAGACTGACTTAGGAAGCCTTCCTTTGATGATCCGTGAAGCTAACCAAGAAAATTTTGAACGGCGCCGCTACCTTGAGCACGGGACTGATCAATCCAGACTTCAAGAATATTCACTTTTAGATGAAGATGCTATCCGAGATCAGGTCAATAAAATCAACGAATGGAGAAACCGCAATTTCTCTAATAGTGATTATCAAAGTAAAGTCATGATGATCACTCCTAACGGGACTTTAGTGTCGAGAAAAGTAAGTTTTGATTTTCTCTCTGTTTTCGGAGGGAAATCTTACTTCAAAAAAAGATCGGCACAAGATGATGAAGAGCTAAGTCTGCACCTTCGTGGCTACGTCAACACTGAGTCTAAAACCATCACTGATTTAAGCTGGCACGAAGTCAATGAAACTGGCCGTGAGTTTAAACCCATGATGGATCCACCAGGAGTGCTTCAGGTTACTGAGCTTCTCACTAAAAGAATTAAAACTTTTGAACTGGCCCGGGAGATTTGGTTTTCAAGTATTACGATCCCTCTTTTGGCCGAAGCTTATGACAACAAGTTACTTGCTATCAATCACGGGTATGCTCTGTGGGATGTTGAACCAATTCAAGGTCGCTTTAAATACATGGCCGAGTATTCGCGCCGTATTGAAACCACGAATCTGCGCTCAATTGAGAATCTTGTTAAAAAATCTGATGCTGCGGGAATTATCAGCAGTGTTGAACTCACTGAAAATCACTACAAGGCTTCTTTAAACCACTACCTAAAAGGTTTAAAAACACGGTATACTGATAAAAAATTACGGGTCAGAGAAACCAGTGACCTTCAGTACTATGTGTGGATTTTAAGCCATGGAAAACTCTAAATTAGAATTGATTCTTGCCAGCACTTCTCCTCGTCGAAGAGAGCTGCTGTCTCATTTAAGAATTCCTTTTCAAATCCTTTCCCAAAATGTGGATGAAGTCTCAGATGCTGTAGACCCTTCGGCATTTTCTCTTGAGATTGCAGACATGAAAGGCCAGGCCGTTTATGATTTGCTTCGCCAAGAAAATCCTAAGAAAAATTACTTTGTGATTTCTGCTGACACCATTGTCACTCATCAAGGCAAGATCTACGGCAAACCTAAAGATGTCAGCGAGGCGAGAGAATTTCTTAGCGAACTCTCAGGGACTACTCACTCCGTATATACTGCTGTGGTAGTGAAGATGGTTTGTAATGGTACAGAAAGTGGTTTTTCTTTTGCGGAAGAATCCAAAGTAACTTTCAATAAAATCTCCCAAGACCTTATGGAGCGCTACCTGGCCACCAACGATTCTTTAGATAAGGCCGGAGCATATGGCATCCAAGGACCATCTCTGACTTTTATTTCCAAGGTTGATGGTTGTTACTCCAATGTCGTGGGTTTTCCGCTGAGCCGCTTTGTCTTTGAGACGGCCCAGTTTCTTCAACAAAATTTTCCTCGTGAGGCTTCATGGTTCAAGCTCTTTGCGTCTTAATCCTTTTATTTTCTCTTACTGCTCGGGCCGATTTTTTTGGCTTTGGTGATGATAAAAAATTCTCCAGCCGTATTCCGCCTTTGGTGGAAAAATTAAAAGCTCTCAAAATGAAAGATGATCCTTCATTTGAAGATGAGTTTAACAAGGCCGTTAAAAATGTAGAGAATGGAGTGGAAGAAGAAAAACTTTTCTGCTCTGGGGAAGCTGGGGATCAGCAAGGAAGAGTGATTCCCCAGGATCAAAAGCAGCTCTGCTTTAGAGAGCTCAAGAAGAGATATCTGGAAGCTGTGAATGTGGTGTTTGATCAAAAGAAAAAATATCTGGGGATTCTACACGCTAAACAAATAGAGCGACTCTCTGAAATTCAGAAGCAGCAAAAATCTGAGATCGAAAAAAACTTTTAGTTTTTATCGAACTTCCGCAGATTTTAAGTTCATTTTAGCTACTGCAGTCTTTGGCTTCAAACTTCTTACGGCCATTAGCGAGCGAGTAGGGCGTAAGCTTTTAGGCTTGGCTTTCACTGCAGCTTGATCATAAGAGATGTGAGTTTTGTCGACACTGTCTTTGTTGTTCTTCATACGGACCTCGGGTTAAAGCGCTATTTTAGGCCTTATCCCCAAGTCGTCAAACGAAATGAGGGCTAAGGGAGAGAATCTAGATACTCATCCAATAGGAAACTCCTAGCTGAAAGTAATCTATAAATCCTGTCGGTCATCTTTTTGAAAATCTTGAGTTCATCAAGGAACCAACTGGATTTACTTATTATATCACCCTCTGCAGTACAGATCTGCTAGTAGGGAAAATTTTCCGATCGGCGATTTTCTGTCCCAAAATACTTCTGGCAGTTAAGATGAGATAAATGTAATTTTCATAGGTTAGGCACAATATGCGACTGCTTATTTTAGCTCTCTTGGGTACCATTTGGGGCTGCTCCACCATTCAAAAGTACTCTCTACGTTCTACTTCTGGTCTCTTTAGAGACTCTAATGCCCGCATGGCCCGTGAGAGAGACTGGGAGTTTTTCAGGGCTTCTGCGCCGGGAAATTTGAAATTCATGGAACTGTTAAGTCTTCAAGATAAAGATAATTTGGTTCTTCTCGCTACACTGGCCAAGGGTTACGCAGGCTATGCATTTTCTGTTCATGAGACGCTTTTTTTAGAAGATTCAATTTTGGGTCTTGAGAATTCGGTCAATTTTAAAAGTGCCATCTCCCTTTACACTCGCTCACTTGATTACGGACTTGTGTTCCTGGATAAAAAAGGAATCTCCAAAAGAGATCTTTTAAACTTAAATGATCATGAACTCAAAATTAAACTTGGGAAAAAACTCAGCGATAGAGACCTTGAGGGAGTGTTGTATTTGGCCCAATCTTGGGGAAGTCTGATTAACTTGCAAAAAGATAATATGAGTCTTGTGTCGCAAGTTCCCCGAGTGAAAATCCTCTTTGATTTTGTTTGCAAGGAAGATCCAAAAATTGATGATGGAGTTTGTGATCTGTTTTTTGCGCAATACGAAGCTGCTCGTCCTAAAATGTTAGGAGGCAACCCTCAGTTGGCCAAAGAACTTTATATGGATGCCATGTCGAGAAATCCAAAAAATCTCTTGATTCGAATCAGCTACATCCAGTACCTTCTCCTACCTGCATTTGAATCTGATTTGTATGAAATGGAGTCCAAGATTTTAAAGCAGGAATTTGCGGAGTGGGACAACCTTAACCGCGATAGTCTTGAGGATCACTCTTCTTACCGTGTGAACGAAGATCTAAATCTCTACAACGCTGTAGCAAAAAAACGTTTTGAAATTATTGAAAAAAATAAAGCTAAAATTTTCTAAGGATAAAAGATGTTGAAAAAGTTCTGTGCACTTTGTTGTCTCTTTCTTATGGGATCGGCTTTTGCTGGTCAGCAGTTTAAGCTTGCGGCCTTAGTTCCTGAAGGTACAACCTGGGGCAAGAGCTTAAAGAGATTTGCTCAAGAAGCTGAAGCCGCCACGGGTGGTGAGGCCACATTTAAAATTTATTACGGCGGAGTCGCTGGAGATGAACCCGATGTGCTTCGCAAGATTCGGATCGGACAGTATCAAGGTGGTATTTTCACTGGCAAAACTTTGGGTGATATTTCTGGAGATGTGCGGGTGATGGAGATGCCATTTAGTTTTTATGGTGATCAAAAGAAAGCTTCAGCAGTTATGACTAAGCTCTCTGCTCAATTTAGCCAGAGTCTTAAGACTAAAGGATTTGTGAATCTTGGTTTCTACGATGTGGGTCTGGTGTATTTGGTTTCAACAAAAAAAGTTACGAGCTTAAATGAGCTCAAGGGCATTAAGATTTGGTCATGGGAAGGGGATGAATTGGTTAAGGCCATGTTAGAATCCCTGGAACTAGTCTCTGTTCCTCTCGCCCTGCCTGATGTTCTCTCTTCACTATCTACCGGAATCATTAACGCTGCTTATGCTCCACCTTTGGGGATTTTGGCCTTGCAGTGGCAGACAAAGGTAAAATACTTAGTGGATTTTCCTACGGCATTTTCTATCGGCGCTCTTCTGATTTCAGATAAGGCCTTTGCGAAACTCAAACCTGAGCATCAGAAAATTGTGAGTGATCTGGCCTTTAAATACGCCAAAGAGGCCAATGACAAATCTATTGCTGAAAATGAAGCGGCCAAAGAGGCCCTTAAAAAGTCCGGCGTTGAATTTGTTTCTTTCCCAGCTGAGGATTATAAAAAAGCTGCATCACTCCGCTCTGGAGTCGTCGCCAAGCTCAAAGACAAATATATCTCTGCAAAAATGCTAGATCAGTTTGATAGAGAGATTAAATAATGAAATTGATCCAAGCTTTTGATGATGTCTTAGAGAGAATCAGTCGCTGGGGACTGGTGGGATCGCTCTTTGTGATTTTGGGCATTGCTGTGACTTCCATTATTCTTCGCTGGCTAGGAGAGAGTAATATGTGGATGGAACCTTTGATCCGACATATTGTTTTTCTCTCAGCTTTTTTAGGTGGATCTCTGGCCACCAGTAAAAATGTTCATATCAAAGTTGATCTTTTAACAAAACTTGTTGAGATGTCTTCTTCCAAAGTTCTTCATTGGGTTCACCGCAATCTAGTGACTCTCTTTTGTTTTCTTACTTGCCTGGCACTGGCAAAAGCAGGTTGGGATTTATACTTAGTAGAAAAAGAATTTGGTGCACCTGGCTTTTTAGATATTCATTCAGCTTACCTTGTGGCCATCATTCCTGTTGGGATGGGACTTATTACACTGCGCTTTTTCAATCAATTAATGTTTGGCATCTTAAACGGAGAAGCGCATGAGCCTCATCGTTTATAGTAGTATCTTTTTTTTGGCCATGTTGGGTGCACCGATCTTTGCGGTGATGGCCGCTCTTGCCATGGTGGCCTTTCAGTACAGTGGAATTGAGCTCTCCGCTGTGGCGGTTGAAATTTATCGCCTGGCCTCTGCTCCGACTATTCTCACCATTCCGCTTTTTACATTTGCGGGATACGTGCTGGCCGAGTCTAAGGCACCAGTTAGATTATTAAATCTCTCCCAAGCTCTTTTAGGCTGGCTCCCAGGTGGAGTGGCCATCGTTTGCCTTTTTGTGTGCGCTTTTTTTACGGCGTTCACGGGAGCATCAGGTGTCACTATCATCGCCCTCGGGGGACTTCTTTTTCCCATTCTTATTCAAGAGGGATACTCTGAGAAATTTGCCTTAGGACTCATCACGACTTGTGGATCACTTGGTCTATTGTTTCCTCCAAGTCTTCCTATTATCCTTTACGGGATTATCGCTAAAGTTGATATCGATCAATTATTTTTAGCTGGGCTTATTCCTGGGTTTGTACTCATGATAGTTCTCGGGAGCTATTCCATTTATCAGGCCCGAGGAATTAAGCGAGAAAAGAAAAAACTCATCTGGAGTGATGTCAAAAGAACTCTTTGGCAGGCTCGTTATGAATTGCCACTTCCGGTCTTTGTGTTAGGTGGAATTTACGGTGGTTTTGTCACTGCGACTGAAGCCTCGGCGCTGTCTGCTTTCTATGTTCTTGTGGTCAATTGTTTTTTTACCAAAGACTTATCTATCAGCCGGGATATCCCCAAAGTTGTGGTTGAGAGTCTCACTCTTGTAGGGGCCATTCTTCTGATCCTTTGCTGCGCTCTTGGACTTACAAACTATCTGGTGGATGAAGAAATTCCCATGAAGATTCTTGCGGCCATGAAGCACTTTATTACCAATAAATGGATCTTCCTTTTGGTGTTGAATTTCTTCTTACTCATTGTGGGATGCTTAATGGATATCTTCAGTGCCATTATTGTAGTGGTGCCGTTGATTCTGCCCATAGCAGAGCAATTTGGTGTGAATCCACTTCATTTGGCCATCGTGTTTCTAACCAATTTAGAGATTGGTTATATAACCCCACCGGTGGGAATCAATTTGTTTATCAGTTCTTTTAGATTTAATCGGCCTGTGCTGGAATTATATCGGGTAAGTGTGCCTTTCTTGTTTTTATTACTCCTGGCCCTTGCTATTATTACTTACATACCATGGCTCACTTTATTTTGGTTCAATTCTTAATTCTCTTCTTGACCCAGACCGCCTGGGGCAAGCTAGATCGCGTTTACTCTGAGGGATACCTCGGAGAGAAGCGCTTAGATTCTTATGCCGGTCGCTATGAGCCTTTAATTTTCCAAGATATCTATCAAGGTAAATTTGTTTTTGCAGATGATAAGTATTTTCAGAATTTTTTTTCTCCGTATCTTTTTACCTCTGAGCCTGATTACGCTCATTTTATCAAATCTGAACTCAGTAGTGGCATGAGCTGCACCAATGAATCTCTCTCTGAGCATTTTGATGATATCCGCTACGCTTACCGACTGATCACTTTGAGCTATTTACTGGAAGGGCAGTGGCATATGCAGCTGACCTCTAATCAGCTGGGTTTGCGAAATGGATGTGAATTTGATTTATTGAAATGGGCCAAGACTTGTCAGACTAAATCCTTAGAAATGAAAAAATTCATTGCTCGCCTAATTAAGTATCATCCTGAGTATAAGGATTCACTTCCTATTCCTTACACGAAAGATATTTGGCAAAATGAACACAAGGGCACTCATTACAAGTGGTACTCTCACTACCGCTTGAGTAAAGACTGCAAAACAAATTGTGATGCCACCGAGCTTGCAGATAAATTTCGTACATCTTGCCAAGATGATCAAAAACTCATGACCCAGATTTGCTCAGAGACTGATGAGCTTCAGGGGCTTGCCGCTCACCGAGATGCCTTTTATCTTTTAGGGCGCTCAAATATCATTAATAGCTTTAACCAAAAAGGCGACGCTGTCGGATGCTTAAAGCGATTCTCTGAAGTGATGTCACATCGTGAAGTGAATTACCCTCCATTAGATCAGCTGTTTTCTTCCCTTGAATCCTATCTAGTAGGAAAATATCAAGAGCGATTTCTTCAAGGCCGAGTCTTTTTTTATGGAGCAGCTAAAGAGTATGAGGAAAAAGGCTTAGCTGACTTTTATGCCCATGAAAAAGCCCCAGTGGTGGAAGTTAAAGATGTAGAACCAGAAGAGATCAAAGTTCAAGCTCCGCTAGTTGTGCCCGAGCTCGCTATTAAAAAAACTGAACCAGAGGTCACCCAGCCCCAAAAGAATAAAGAAGTGCCCCTTTTATTGGTCAAGGCCAAAAGCGCTTTTCTCCAGGCAGCAGAAAGCCGAGCTCAGGATAACCTCGATCGCCAAAACGTGGATATGCTCAAGCTGCGCTACGATTATATTTTTACCTTAAATATGTTAAATAATCTCTCCACTCGCTTAAAGTCTTTTATTTCACGTGAAGCACTTAGCGAGATGAAAAATTATGATAAGTTAGGTTCTAAAGAGGCACCTGTCCCTCTGCTATTCATCAAGTATCTCATCGACATGCAAGAGCATCAGGGCATGTGGAATATGATTTCGGTTTTAGGAAATTCCTTTTACGTGTCCAATGAAATTGATGCGAGTTTTAAGCCAGATCCTGAATTAATTGAAATTGCCAATAATCAGACCACTCGAGGGCAGTGGCAGTTGGTTATCTTGAGACCTTAGAACCACTCCACCTTAATCACATGGGCACCAGAAGCAGTCGCTGAGGCCAGCCCTACATTTGAATCTTCAAAGATCAGAGTTTCTTGGGGAAGAAATTGAGAGAGTTCAATCGCCTTTAAGTATGGCCAAGGTTTTGGTTTATGCTCAGGGCAATCATCTCGAGTGAGAACGAGATCAAAGAAATTCTCTATTCCGGCAAAGCTCAAAAGTTTCTGCGTAATTACTTTTTCACTTGAAGTCACAAGCCCTACAAATATTTTTTGATCCTTGATCTCTTTGAGCAAACTTAATGTATCAAGAGGAAAATATTCAGCCGCATTTGTTTTGGAGAGTATTTGCAGTAAATTTTTATTTTTTTCATTGATAAATTCTTCGGCTCCCCAGTGGGTCGGGAAACCTTCCCAAGATTTAACAATTTCGTACACCAGGTAATCGGCCTTTCCCATCATGAGCTCGTGAACTTTCTCAGGGGCATAAGGCGGGCGTATTTTCTGTTCTAGACCAATTTTAATTAAAGCTTCAGTGTGATAGGCTTCCGTATTAAAAAGAGTTCCATCCATATCAAAAAAGATTCCCCGAATTCCAGGGAAGCCGGCCAAAAGTAGGGGCAGGTCAGGGATAGTTTTAAACGGTTTAACACTGATAGTGATCATACACAGATCATAACCTCGAAGATCACTTTAATCCAGCAAATGATGCGTCGTGCATGAATGGCCAAAACCTTGTGGATTGGGTAGAACCTCCCTTTAAACTCAAAGGACCAAGATGAATTCCACGGTGATCAAAAAAGATCTATTGAGCCAGTTATTGTATGAGGCCCAATCTTATAAAAGGTTTGAAGATATCGAAAAGTTAGTTGAGACTGGAATGGATCTCTCTTCAATTCCTATTCAGCCCCTTTATGTATCATTGCAAAATACTTCAACTGATCAGATTGCTAATATTTTACCCAAGCTCTCAGTGGATCAACGTCAGGCCTTGCGTGATATTGATCTTTGGCAAAAAGATGTTTTAGATTTTCAAGCAGCTTTCCGTTGGATGGAAATTTTCAGTAAGTGCGAAGACGATGATGTGGTTTTAGAGTACGTAAAAAGTGAAGACTTTCTTTTAAGTCTTAAGAATCAATTCACCGTTCAGACCTTTGATGCTGAAGAGCCGGAATACCCTGAAGGAAATAATTACTTCCTCACCGAAGACAATCAACTCCTCATTGAATACCCTGAAGATTTTCAATTAGTCGAAGAGCTAAAATCCTTTGTCCGCCGACTTTATGGGGATATGGGAGTGGAGTATGCCTACGCGTTTCTCTTTAAGATGGTGGTGGATTCTTATCAAATCATGGAAGAGACAGTTTATCAGGAAAAAATTGAGCGTCTTCGGGAGTTTGGATTTGTTGATTACTTTGAGGCCCTGGCCTATCAGAGTCCATTTATTAAACTAAGTCAGATCGATGACTTTATCCGCAATAAAAAAGGCATCACAGGAAACCTTGATGCCCAGTCGGCCAATCAAAGTCTTCACGCCTCATCTCTAGTTCCCTATCAGTCGGGAATGGATCAGATCAAAGCTTCACTTGATAAATTAGAAAATGAAAAGCGTCAGCAGTTCTTGCATTTCAATTTTGTGAGACTTGTGAATGCCCGCATGACTTTAGAAGATGCCTTGAAGAATGGTTCTACCGCAATGGGACGAGTCGGAAATCAAACCAAGCAGTGTTTGGAGCTTGGGTTTGAATATGTTCAGTCCCAGTTAAGTCAGGGTAATATTTTTGAAACCTTTGATTTTGTCGATCTGTATAAGATTGGACACAGTTTGATTGAAGTTTCAAAAAAAGAGATTAAAAAGGCCCTGGCCGCGACTCCTTTTGAGCAGGAAGACTTTGGTTATTTCTTAGGAATGTACTGGAATTCTTTTTTAGAAAATTCTCATGAAGATGTCGCAAAATATAAGTTTGACGGAAGCTCTAAGGCCCTAGAGATAAAAGATCTCGAGTCCCTCAGACTTTGGAATCAAGCTTCGGTGACCTTCATAGAAGCCCTCCCTTTTATCCAGACTTTCTTTCTTACTCTTGAGAAGCTCAAGGCTGATGGACTTCTTAATGATCAGTTCTATTTGAACTACGAAGTAGATAATATCGATTTTGAAGCCATTATGATTTCAAGTCTTATGAACTTTGCTGGTGGCCACTATCAGACTGAATCAGCAGGAAAGATGGGAGTGACAATTTCTGAACTCAAAAACTTCTACCACAAGTTTTTCACTAAACAAGGTCAGGAGTATTTGATTAAAGGCGAAGAAGATCCGACTCTTCGTGATCAGACTCATAAGTTTATGAAGCAGTTTGGTCTTGAGACCATTAAAGACTTTGACCGCTACCTTTATCAAATCATGCTCGAGCAGCTCAATGGTTATGAAATTGATAATATGACAGAAGAAGACTTCAAGCATATAGGAGGACCGATTCTTTTAAACTACAC